>DATMOV010000323.1:0-13883 GCA_035568055.1 Cytophagaceae bacterium | reverse complement strand
ACACCAAAAATGATTGTGAATACGGGAAAGAACATATTGATGTTCGAAGTAAAAGGATAGAACCCTGCAATCATGCCAATGGGCATACCGATCATAACACACGTAGAAAGCATCCTGGAAGGATTGTTCTCGTTTAGATTCGTGAGTTTTATTTTTTTTCTCACGACAGTCAAAATTGTTTGAAAAAACGTAAATCCTAAAAACAGCAGCAATATGGAAAGATGATAATTTATATGTCCGATCCCTGCGGCTGCCAACCATATTAAACCCAGGCACCCAAGCACTAGAAAGTTATTGTAATACTCTTTATATCCTGCCTTCACTTCTTCTCCTCTTGTTGTATTCACCAAAATCATAACCTGAAATTTCACCTCTCTATAATATCCAACCGCAGACTATGTTATCTGACTATATCTATATAACATGGTTTTTTTTTCAGTTGTTATGGGAAATCAAAAAGAATTTAGTTTTGGAATGAAAATGATCAAAGCTGTGATAATTGAAAAGATCGCTGCGATAAGAACTGCCCCTGCGGCAATATCTTTTATTTCTCCTGCCTGCCTGCTATAGCCTGGATGTGCCAGATTCACAAGCTTTTCTATGGCGGTATTAAATGCTTCACATATCCATACCAAGGCTATTGCCAGAAATAATCCCAGCCATTCTTTGCGGGTCAGGTTAAAGTAGAAGCCTGCGCACAATACGACTAGGGTTGCCAGCAAATGGATCTTCGCGTTATTCTCGTTTCTGAATACCAGCCATATTCCTCTGATGGCATATCGAAAACTTTGTAGGGTCTTAATGATCATATCTTCTTATGTGATTTTGATTCATGTAAATAATGCCATACAGAATATAGTATAAAAATATAAGAAACAGGGAAAACATACAGTCATTTTCAATGCTTCTATATTTCCCAGCTTTTCAAGACAATCATTCATCAATATATAAGGCTTGCTGAAAATGCCCAGCTATTGCATCTTAATTTTGTTTTTCCCTTGCAATGGCTTCCTCAAGACAAGAATAAGTTTCAAAATAAACCAGTTTGTCTATATTATACTTCTTAGTAAAACTGTTTGAATAGATTTTATTCACATGTTGATATATTCTTCCGATGAGATCAGATGTAACACTTGTATATAAAACTGTATTCCTTTGATTGGTTGTCATAGCTGATGAAATATAAGAAGGCGACAAAGGTATTCAAAAATATTTTACTCCATTAATCAGGGAGATTACTTCGGTATTTGCTTTAGAAAAAGTGTGGCTAATTCTTAAATTTTGCATTAAACTAACAGCCATTTGCCTCGCAATGACGCGCCATTCGTATATTCCTCACCCTTAAGTTGACAGCTATTGTGTACTACAGGCAACGGCCAACGTGAGGATCGTCATTCTTTTTCTCCCGTAAACTTTCCTTTTTTATAATAGAATGGTTGTATGGAGCCATCCAGCCCGATCCTTTCCCATCTGCCATTCTTTAGTCCTTCGAGGTAGTTGCCGGAACTTTTCACTAAAAATCTTTTTCTTTCCTGATCATTGTTAGGATCCTGGTGCGCCGAATAAAAGGGAGCATATTCTATCCAGAATCCCGTTTTCTTTCCATCCTGATATTCACCGATTCCTTTCAGGCTGCCATCGGGATAGAAGTAGGTCCACTCACCATCTGGTTGTCCGTCTTTAAATTTCCCCCTGCCTGTAGGGTTTCCATTGGGATAATTAGTTTTGACCGGGCCTGACTTGATATTCACCAGACTTTCAAGAAATGATATTTCGTGATGCCAGAGCATGACTTCATTTTCAATATAGTCGCGGGTATTGAATTTGTCGCTGTTTATCAGCTCCTCGTCAATTTCTTTTTGGGATAATATTCTTCTTGAAAATGTGCATGGTATGATGCTTAATTCCCCCTTGGGGTTGTAGTAGGCATAGACCAGGTATTCTTTACCTTTTTCAAAGCGGAGAGCGCATACTGTTTTACAATCAATTTCCTGAATGGCGACCGAAGCGCCCAGCTTACCTTTGTAAATTTTCTTTGTGCTGAAATAAACTGTGGAGAATTCTCCGCAAGGCCCTGATGAATCTATAGTAGCAAGGAATATAGCTGCGGCCTCATTGTACCTTGCAATATTCATTTCCTCAATGTCGTGGTGACAACTGCAGGGAAAAGCAAATGTTGCATTGAAAAAACAAAATAAAAAAAAGAATAGTAATTTCTTCATTGAATATTTTTTTGAATTTAATATTTTTTTTAATGCGTTTGAGTGATTAGAGTATGCTGAGTGGAGCCGGGTTTGTTAAAGTGAACAAGCTGCCAGTTTCAGCAGTGTTTCGATTCCGCTCAGGATAACAATAGTAAGCAGTTTCCTAATGTTTATAAGAATTTTTGTTCTACTGAAAGTATTTAATTTTTTTATATTTTTTATTTATGCTTCTCTGAATTAAAGTTAATATCTACTCTTCTTCTCCCGGCTACTAATATTCCATTCTCCATTTGAGGCTCGAAAGGAGCCATTGACATCACTATTCTTTCGGCATCCTGTAAAAATTTCTCATCTATATTTGTATTGGGTCTGGCTTTGACATTTGTAATTTTACCTAAGGTATCTATAGTAAAAATTACCGTAACGGTTATACCTTTATCAGCATCAATATTCTCCCAATCCTGAGCAAAGGAAATCTGGCTGACAAATAAAAAAATAAAAAAGAAGAGAATCTTCATGTTAGGCATTGTCAATACTCGTACTTATTGTTGGAGAAAAACTCCAACAATGGCGGAACAACCCACCAACTAAGCTTTTTCCGACAATTCCAGCCACCTCAAAGATTTCTCCTCCAGCTGATCTGTGATCGTGGCGATTTCTTTTCCCCATTTAATCAGCTCCTCATTATTTCCGGAACCTGAATTAAGTTTGGTGAGCAGACCTTCCTTTTTTAGTTCCAGCTCCGCGATTTCTTTTTCGATGCTTTCATATTCCTTTTTTTCATTATAAGAAAGTTTCTTTTTTTCGTCACCGGATTTTACTTTTACTGATACCGGTTTTGGCTTTGTCTTTTCAAGCTCCTGCTCATCCATCCAGCTGCGGTAATCGGTATAATTGCCAGGAAAATCTCTGATCTTTCCTTCGCCTTCAAATACAAAAACGTGGTCCACCAGTTGGTCCATGAAATAACGGTCGTGAGAAACAACAAGTAGGGATCCATTGAAATTCTGAAGAAACTCTTCCAACACATTCAGGGTAGCGATGTCAAGGTCGTTGGTGGGCTCATCCAGAATCAGAAAATTTGGATTAGTTACCAGGATTTTCAGGAGTTGCAGCCTCTTTTTCTCGCCACCGCTAAGCTTTGAAATATAAGTGTATTGCATGGCAGGCGTAAACTGAAAGTGCTCCAGAAACTTGCTGATACCAATGGTTTCACCGGTTCCAAGTGTAATTACTTCAGCAATATCCTTTACTACCTCAATAACTCTTCTGTCTTCTTTTATTTCCAAACCATCCTGAGAAAAATAGCCAACGGTAGTGGTTTGTCCTTTATCGATTTTTCCTGTATCGGGCGTAACGATGCCAGTAAGCAGGTTCATAAAAGTAGATTTTCCGATCCCATTTTTCCCGACAATTCCGATCCTGTCTTTTTTCTTAAATGTATAAGAAAAATTATCTATCAGCTTTTTTTGACCGTATGCTTTTGAAACATGATCAAGCTCATATACTTTTCCTCCCTGTCTGGTGGTTTGAACATTTAATTCAAGTTTAGGCCCCGCTTTTACAACAGAAGCTTTTTCTTGCAGATCATAAAATGCATCTACCCTGGATTTAGCTTTTGTCCCTCTTGCCCTAGGTTGTTTGCGCATCCAGTCAAGCTCTTTCTTCAAAAGCTGTTTAGCCTTGTCTAATTCAGTAGCAGTTTGAATTTCTCTTTCCGCTTTCTTTTCTACGAAATAGCTGTAGTTTCCTTTATAGGTAAATAATTTTCCATTATCCAGTTCATAGATCGTATTGGCTACTTTATCAAGGAAGTACCTATCGTGAGTAACGAGCAGCAATGTAATGTTTTGTGCGGAAAGCATGTTTTCGAGCCACTCAATGGTATCCAGGTCAAGATGATTGGTGGGCTCATCCATAATCAGCAGATCCGGCTCTTCGATCAGCAGCCTCGCCATAGCTACTCTTTTCTTTTGTCCGCCTGAAAGATTTCCTATTTTCTGGGTAAGATCTTTTATACCCATCTTAGTGATGATCTCTTTTACCTTTTGCTCATAATCCCATGCTTTTAGATCATCCATTTTTTCCATGGCTGTCTGAAGCTGTTCACTCGTAGCTCCTTCATTCAGGCATCTTTCATATTCGCGTATTACACTCAGGATATGGTTGTCTCCGGCAAATAAGGCTTCAGTCACGGTATGGTTGCCTTCGAATTCAGGATTTTGATTCAGGTAGCCTACTTTAATATCTTTATTGGTGACTACTTTTCCTTCATCCGGAGTTATTTTTCCGGCGAGAATATTCAATAGGGTTGACTTCCCTGAACCATTGATACCGACCAGGGCAATCTTTTCTCCCTGGCTTATTCCAATAGAAAGATTTTTAAAGAGCCATTTTTCATTATAAGATTTGGCCAAAGATTCAGCGGACAGAAAATTCATTGCGTAACTAAATTTGTTGATAATGTGAACGGCAAAGATAGGATAAAAAAAATTCTAGTCTTCTTCCAGGCAAGGAGGGGCTATGAAATCTATTTGAGAACCTTCATTTTCTGGCTGATCACCAGCTCCAGGTCAGAAAGCACATTGATATAATAAATGTATGAATCGTAAGGTGATTTATAAGGACTAAAGTATTTATGTACAGCGCCGTCCGCCCAGTATTTGGTGCACATATAGTAAAAGTGATCGGACGCCTGTAACATTGACCATGTCTCCAGAAGCTTCTCATCATTGAGTTTTTTGATGTCATCTTCCATGCTATACAATTTAACTAAACTTTCAGACTGCATTGGGTTGCTGATCCAGGCAGAAAGATCTCTTTCAGTGTCGGCCCACGATATTGTATGTCCCACATCATACACCCCTTTGATCTGATGCATGTCAGCAACCTCACTGGGGGTGTTAAATGTGAAGCTTTTATTTTTGAGTATTTCCCCTGGGAGATGTTTCATGAAATCAAATATGCCGGTGCTTTCCCACTGATGCTCTCCGAATGTTTCATAATCCATGAAGATATTGATGGTATCTGAATTGCGGCTGTAATTATGGATCCAGCGCGCATATTTGTCAGCCGTTAAGGGAAATTCGGCCCAGTTTTGGTTAGAGAACCTGAAAGCTATATCATCAGAAAGCCGGAAATTTTTCAGAAGAATTTTAAGATTTCTGGTGGAAGGCGGCATATATACATAATGAAAGGATCTCCCATTGAGAATCCAGTCTACCCCTTCAGAAAGAATGGCTTTATAGCCCATCTTAGTGATGAAATTCGCAAGATCATTATTATAAATCAGCTCAGTATTTCGGAAAACCGCGGGTTTTTGTCCGAACAGTTCCTGGATTTTCTTTTTATGTTTTTCAACCTGTCTTGCAAATTCTTCCTTTGAATATAGAAAAGCCAGTGAATGGTAATAGGTCTCTGAAAGAAATTCAACGCATTTTGTTTTGGCAAGAGCCTGGAATGATTCAAGTACATCGGGCCGGTATTTTTCGAACTGCTCAAGCGCCAGTCCGCTGATAGAAAGAGCTATTTTGAATTTGCCATCATGTTTTTTGATCAGGTCAAGCATCATTTTATTGGAAGGCAGATAACATTTATCAGAAACTTTATTAAGGATTTCTCTATTCAACGCCTCATCTTCATAAGAGTGGTCGTTGCCGATATTGAAAAAGGAATAGTGTTTAAGCCTTAACGGTTGATGAACCTGAAAATAGAAACAAACTGAAGGCATATATACCTGTAAATATGAAAAAATTAAAGCACTTTTTTATAAACGTTCACTACTCTTTCAGCAGCGCGATCCCAGGTGCAAACCTGCAGATCGTTGAATGCGTCTCTTATGACAGCTTCTCTCAGAACATCGTTCTTAAGGAGGGAGATAATATGGTTTGCCATTTTATCTACATCCCAGAAATCAGCCTTGAGAGCGCCAAAGAGAACTTCGGAAACGCCCGATTGCTTTGAAATGACACATGGTATGCCAAATTGTGCCGCTTCCAATGCTGAGAGGCCAAAAGGTTCCGATACTGAAGGCATGCAGTATACGTCAGCGATGGAAAGCAGCCTGTTTACTTTTTCTTTGGTGAGAAAACCTGTGAAGTGGAATTTATTGCCTATTCCTTTATAGGCACCTGCTTCGATGAGTCCCCTGAGCCTGTCACCTGTCCCGGCCATGACAAATCTGACATCGGGATAATTTGCTATAACTTTCGCTGCAATGTCAAGAAAATATTGCGGGCCCTTTTGCCCGGTAACACGACCTAAAAACAGAACGAGTTTTTCGGGAAAATCTTTTGTGTTGTGGAAGACATGAACAGGATCTGTTCCATTATGTACCGGAAATATTTTTTTGCTTTCTACATCATAGTGGCTTTGTATCACTGTACCTGTATAATGACTTACCGGTATGATGATATCGGCATAATGCATAGCCCAACGCTCTAGATCATATACCCAGCCTTTACTTTCGGGGCCGCCACGGTCAAACTCCAGGGAGTGAATATGCAGTACAAGAGGCCTGCCTGTCATCGATTTTATTTCTATGCCTGCCAGAAAGGTCATCCAGTCATGGCAATGTATGATGTCAAATTCTTTTTCCGCTGCCAGCCCTGCCGCATAACGGGCAAAATCAACTACCTTTTTAATAACGTCTCCGCCATAAAGTTCTCCTTCCTGAAATATATTTGGAGTGACATTCGATTTGAAATCAAGAGCGCTGCTTGTTCTCAGAATATCATAATTTATATGAGGGATGGCTGAGCTTTCGTAGGGAGAAATATTTGCATCGACATATTCTACATCGGCAAACTCTTTATAATATTCGCTGGTTTTTATTTCTTTCAGGCTCTCGATCTCAACATTGTTCAAGCCAATAAGCTCGACATTTTCCAGTATATAGTCAGGATCTGATTTAGGTAAAATGATAGTAAGATCTGCAAATTTACGCATGGATTTGCATAAGCCAAGACATGCAATGCCAAGTCCCCCATTGATAACAGGAGGAAACTCCCAGCCCAGCATTAAAACTTTAGGTCTCTTCATACTTGATATTATTCCCTAAAAATTACAGAAATTATTTAAAAAATATTCGATCTAATAAGCCAGTAAAGAGAATTTCGATGAAACTTGTTTTTTTTAATACCTTTTAAACTGATTATTCAAAAAATAGTTTAAACTATTCTTTAAATAATTACTTGAAATAAGATTATTAGCTACAATGAACAAATAATTTATGATTTTTTAAGCATTACCACTATTAATTTATCATTAAGTAAACAACAATCTATGGTAAGATCATACATAATGGAAGCTATTTAAATACAGCCATATTTTTTAATTGTAAGAAAAGAACTACTTTTTGTATTTTTAACCAAAGAAAATAGAGGCATTTTTAACAAACAGTTAATTTAAAAATATAAGGGGAACCCGGATCTCCGCATACTATGGAAAGTTACATGAATGTTAGTCAGGGTGTGGTTGCCATGCAGCAATTCCCTGATCTGATTTTAAGCAGCAAGCGAGAAGGAAACAATTTTTATTTTTTCTGCACAGAAACAACCCTGGAGGTTTGTGTAAAGTCAGATAAGATCATTCGGTTCCGTTTTGCTCCCGAAGGGAAATTTATGAGGGACTTTTCATATTCCACCGCACCCGAATATCAAGAGAAGATACAGCTTCTTGACATGGTTGAAAGTGAAGACCAGTATATAGTTATTACAAAATATCTTGAATGTGTCATCACCAAAAAAAGTGCGCATATTTCCATCCTCGACAAAAACGGGATGGTGATTTGTGAAGACGAAAAAGGGTACCATTGGGAAGATCATAAGCAGTATGGCGGAGAGATCGTTTTCTGCAGCAAGAAAATTCAAAGCGGCGAGCATTTATTCGGTCTCGGCGATAAACCTACCGACCTTAATTTGAGAGGAAAGAGGATGGAGCTTTGGGGTAAGGATACTTATGGCTTTTTGAAAACCTCAGATCCGCTTTATAAAAACATTCCATTTTTTATCGGCCTTCATCATAAGACCGCTTATGGAATATTTTTCGATAATTCTTTCAGAAGTTTTTATGATTTCGGGTTTGAACGTAAAAATGTTTATAGTTTCTGGGCTCATGGCGGGGAAATGAATTACTATTTCATTTACGGACCAGATCCATTGCAGGTAGTGGAAGGATATACGAATCTTACAGGTAAGCCTGAGATGCCACCACTTTGGGCGCTCGGTTATCATCAATGTAAATGGAGCTACTACCCGGAGAAGCTGGTGAGAAGTGTTTGCAATGAATTCCGTACAAGAAAAATCCCATGTGACTCGATCTATCTTGACATTGATTATATGGATGGCTTCAGGTGCTTTACCTGGAACAAAGATTATTTCCCGAATCCTAAAAAGATGGTTTCTGACCTGGCCGAAGATGGCTTTAAAACCATCGTAATCATTGACCCTGGAATTAAAGTCGATAAAAATTATTCAGTATATAAAGAAGCGCTCGATAAAGATTACTTCTGTAAACGTATGGACGGAACGCTGATGAAAGGTTCCGTTTGGCCGGGGGCTTGTAACTTCCCCGACTTCACCAATCCTGAAGTAAGAGAATGGTGGGCAGGTTTATTTAAGGGTCTGATAGAAGATGTTGGAGTAAAGGGCGTATGGAATGATATGAATGAGCCGGCCGTATTTGAAATTGAGACTTTCCCTTATGATGTGCGCCACGACTATGATGGAGATTCCTGCAGCCATAGAAAGGCGCATAACGTATATGGAATGCAGATGGCCCGTGCTACTTATGAAGGAGTAAAAAAATTCGGTGCACCTAGCAGGCCTTTTGTAATCACCAGATCTGGTTACTCAGGGGTACAAAGGTATTCGTCGGTATGGACAGGTGACAACATCGCTTCGTGGGAACACATGTGGATCGCCAATATACAATGCCAGCGTCTCAGCATCTCGGGAATTTCATTCTGCGGTTCTGATATCGGAGGCTTCATAGAAACGCCGACCGGCGAACTTTATGTCCGCTGGATCCAGATGGGAGCCTTTCACGCGTTTTTCAGGACTCACTCTTCCGGTGATCACGGTGATCAGGAGCCCTGGTCATTCGGACCGGAATATGAAGAGCTGGCTAGAAAATTTATTGAATTAAGATACCAGTTTCTTCCATACATGTACACCACTTTCTGGCAATATGTAAATAATGGAACGCCTATGCTCAGGCCAATTACTTTCCTGGATTTTAATGATACCGAAACATATTTCCGTCAGGATGAAGTTGGTGTAGGGGAACAGCTCCTGATTTGTCCTATTATGCAGGCAGGAGTGGATGGAAGATGGTTATACCTTCCCGAAGGAAAATGGTATTACTATTGGGATGATGAGCAGTTTCATGGTGGCATGGAAGTATGGGCGGAAGCACCGCTTGACAGAATTCCTTTATACGTGAGGGCAGGTGCGGTATTGCCGCATTATCCTGTCATGCAATATGTGGGTGAGTTTAAATTGGAGGAGCTGTTTCTTCATATTTATTATAACAACAAGCCTCACACCAGCACCATCTATGAAGATGCCGGTGATGGCTACGGATACCAGAATGGTGAGTTTGCCGTCAAAACTTTCAATACCGGCGGATCTGACACCAAATTCACCGTGCAGCAATCTAGCGAAGGAAAGTTTGACCCTGAATATGGCTATTATGAAGCAACGATCCACGGCCTGCCCTTCGAACCTGAAGGGTGCTCTATGGATGGAGAAAAACTGGATTTTGAAATCTTGGACAAAGAAAGAAATTTGATAAAGGTAAATTTGAAGAAGGCGTTTAAGAAGTTGGTGATATCGTGATTGTCTGAACCACGATTTTTGGGATTAAAGGATTAATTGGATTTTTCAGTTGGTTGTTGGAGAAAAGCTCCAACAATGGCAAAATTTAGGTGTATTGGTTGATTCAGATTTTATCCTGAAAATCATAAAAATCCTTTAATCCTGGTTCAGACTACTTTTAATCCGAATCTAAATTCAGACAAGCGGTTCCTGCTGGCTCAAACAATGAAAGCTTCCAAGTCCCCATATGATATCTGTAGAATCAAGTCCCACCACTTTCCTGTCAGGAAAACATTGTTGAATGATTTCTAAGGCTTTTTCATCATTCTTGTCTTTGAAAACAGGAACCGTTACCGCAGTATTACCAATATAGAAATTGGCATACGAAGCAGGTAGCCGTTGCCCATCATAAACGACTGGGGAAGGCATTGGGAGCTCGACAATATTGAGTTGCTTGCCATCCTGAAGCCTCATCTTCTTAAGGGCTTTCAGATTCATTTCCAAAGGCTCCTGATTTTCATCGTTCTTGTTTTCTTCCACTACAGTAAGCACTGTGTCAGAATTTACAAAGCGGGTAATATCATCTATGTGCCCATCTGTATCATCACCTGCAATGCCATCGCCGAGCCAGAGAATGTGGTCAACGCTATAGTAGTTGATCAGGTATTCTTCAATCTGCTTTTGATTCAGACGTGGATTACGGTTTTTATTGAGCAGGCAGGAAGTAGTTGTAAGGAGGGTTCCGTTTCCATTAAATTCTACTGAGCCGCCTTCCATTATAATACCGGGATTTACGACCGGAATTTTATAATGTTTAGCTATCAATGTTGGGATGATGTCGTCCAGGTCAAAGGGAGGATATTTACTTCCCCATGCATTGTAATCCCAATCAACGATCATTTTCTTCTTCTCTTTTCGGTTTACCAGAAATGCCGGTCCGTGATCACGGCACCATGCATCATCAGTAGGGAAGAAAAAGAAATTTACTTTATTCAGGTCAACGCCTTCTTTACTTAGGTATGAAACTGCTTTCAGCTTCATGGCTTCATCGTTCACATTGATGTTTACCATCTCTCCTTCAGTCAGAGCTTTGATGAACTTAACATAGACAGGATAAATAGTTTCAATTTTACCTGGCCATGAAGCTTCCTTATGCGGCCAGCTTAGCCAGGTAGCACTGTGTTTTTCCCATTCGGCAGGGAAGTGAAAACCAAGACTTTTAGGACTATTCATAGTAAATTACAAAAATCAAAAAGTAAAAACCAAAATATAAATTTCAAAGCACTCTGGGAGATATATTGTCTTTGGTGCACCATAGCCGTCAACTAAATATACAAACTACGCGTCATTGCGAGGCAGGTGACTGTTTGTTTAAAGCAACTGCATTAGAATTTTGCCACATATTTTCTAGATGTAATGCCGAAGCAATCCGATGGTTGAGGCATGGATCTACCGGATTGCTTCGGCATTACTTTAACACACATTCGTATTTAGCCTCATGCTTTTTCTTATTATCAAAGTGACATCTGCCTCGCAATGACGCCTCATTCGTTAGGTTTGTGGCTATGGTCACATGCTGATTTAGCTGGTTTTTTGTTTTTGAATTTTATTATTTATTCTTTAATTCTTTAATCAATATATCTCCTCAAGATTCCTTCATAAGAATCAATCCTTCTGTCTCGCATAAAGGGCCAGTGAGTTCTGTAGCTATCAGATTTTTCAAGGTCAATTTCTTCCACATGAACTTCTTCCTTGTCATGGGAAGCTTTGTATAAAAGTTTTCCGAATGGATTGGAAATAAATGAGCCTCCCCAGAATTTCATATTGCCTTCTTCACCTATGCGGTTAACAGAAACCACATGTATGCCATTTGCCACTGAATGTCCGCGCTGGATGGTTTGCCATGCATCATACTGTTCGTCGTTGACTTCTTTCTCCTGATGCTTTGCCCAGCCGATGGCTGTCGGGTAGAATAATATTTCAGCTCCCATAAGAGCGGTAATCCTTGCTGCTTCTGGGTACCATTGATCCCAGCAGATCAAAACACCTATTTTAGCGAACTTCGTATCGAAAACCATGTAGCCGGTATCACCTGGAGTAAAGTAAAATTTTTCGTAGTAGCCCGGATCATCAGGGATATGCATTTTGCGGTATTTGCCCAAATATTTCCCTCCTGCATCTATCACCGCGGTGGTATTGTGATAAATTCCATTCGCCCTTTTTTCAAACAGCGAAGCGATGATTACGATGTTCAACTCTTCGGCGAGCTTTTGTAAAGATTCAGTAGCTGGCCCGGGAATTGATTCGGCAAGCTTAAAATTTTCATAGTCCTCCACATCACAGAAGTAGAGTGACATGAAAAGTTCCTGCAGGCAAATGATCTGGGCGCCATGAGCGGCAGCTTCTCTGATCTTTTCCAAAGACTTTGTCAGGTTCTTTTCCTTCTCCTTAAAGCAGGAAACCTGTATAATACCAACTTTTATTTTTTTCTCTGACAAGTTGTTAGAATTTATAAGCTGCTAAAATAATTATTTTTTCCCGTACTCTTAACCTGGAGGCATAAAATTAGATTCTGGCTGGTATTTTCTGATTTTATTTGTCAGAATAGATTGAATTAATCTGCTTTAGGAATAACTCCCAATTGAGGAATACTAATCCAATTGAGATGAGTGCCAGGATTATGCCTGCTATATTCAGCCTGCTAAGCTTTTCTTTAAAAAAGATCAGACCGGAAAGAGAAGTTAGAATGATCACGGTGATGTTCAGAAAGGGGAAGACCACAGCGCCATCGTTGTTAAAGTCGTTCAGCGTTTTTAGCATGAAAAAGATGGATAGGAAATTGGGTATCCCTAAAATTATTCCTCCTGTTACACTTCGCATATTAACGCTTTCATTTTTCATGAGCGCTCTTCCGGCCACGATCAATGAGCCTACCAGCGCAGCAGCTACAAATGTGAAGATTGGAAAAAGAAGTTGTTCGGTACGGCTTGTCAGGTAATAATAGCTGATATAATTAATGAGGCTGTCAATGATGCCGGCAGTTAGAAATACCAGCAAAGGGAGTATAAAATGATTTTGTGTTTTTTTGTCCATCAGGATGTCTTCTGAAGGTTTAAAAGAGGCAAGGAAGATGGCAGGTAAAGCAAGACATATTCCAATAATATTCAGCGCTTTCATATCTCTTGCACCTATCTGCAGGAACATAAAATTGAAAGTTACCGGTATGACCATAGACATTTTATTCGCCACTCCTGCCACACTGAGGTTTACCTTTTCTATGGCTAAGGCCATTAAGTAGAAGGAGAGGGGGAACATAGCGCCTGTCAGCATAGAAAGTAATATCCAGTTTCTGGTATAGTCAAGCTGCTGTATTACCTTGATATCATTGAGTGAAACGGCTATTATGGTACATATAAAATAGTTGCAGACTATGGCGTGGAAGCTGTTAATCCTGAAACGGGGAGAGACACGAAAGAACACAAAAAGTGAAACACTGAATATAGTGGTTAAAAAAAGATTTAGCATTTATAGGTTTTTGAGTTCAGAATCAATTATTTTAACATGCCGTCTAAGTAAATCAATATAGATAAATTTTTGTTCGTGGAAATAAAAGAACCTTATATTATAGAATTTGAGAAGATTGGAGATCCTGAGGTAGGATTTATTTCAGTAGCTGAAAATCAGCAAGACTTTCCTTTCGATATTAAAAGGATTTATTGGGTATATGAGACACCTGCTGGGGTTGATAGAGGAAATCACGCACATATAAATGGTCAGCAAGTCTTAGTAGCTGTCCATGGATCCGCAAAAATATATTTAAATAATCCGTGGGAAAAAGAATACGTTTTTTCTCTTGAAAGCA
>DATMOV010000322.1:0-4604 GCA_035568055.1 Cytophagaceae bacterium | reverse complement strand
GAAATGTTTGGCAACCGCCTTCTTATCTTTTGCTGTTTCAAGAAACCATTTCTTTGCTGACTCAGCATTGGTAAGTGTTTCCTGAGTGGTGAAAGTCTTGGAAGCTATAATAAATAAGGTCGTTTCTGGTTTAACCTTTTTTAATGTTTCGGCAATATGTGTACCATCCACATTAGAGACAAAATGTACATTCAGGCCTTTCTTGCCATAAGGTTTCAGGGCTTCAGTAACCATATAGGGACCAAGGTCAGAACCTCCGATGCCTATATTAACTATGTCAGTAATAGCTTTACCGCTATATCCTTTCCAGGAGCCGCCCCTGATCTCCTCACAAAATTTCTTCATCTTTGCAAGCACAGCATTAATCTTCGGCATGATGTCTTCGCCATCGACTATAATAGGTTTATTAGAACGGTTTCTTAATGCTACATGCAATACTGCTCTACCTTCAGTATTATTGATTTTTTCACCGGCGAACATAAGTTCTATAGCGTGCTTAAGCTCTACTTCTCGCGCCAGCGCTTGCAGCAGTGACATTGTTTCACTGGTGATCCTGTTCTTTGAATAGTCAAGAAGTATGTCATTAAACTTTACAGAAAACCTGTCAAACCTGTCCGGATCATTCTTGAATAATTCTCTCATCTGAAACTGGGAGGTTGCTTTATGATGCTCTTCAAGCTTTTTCCAGGAACGCAGGCTAGTAAGTTTTGACATAGAAATAATGTTTTGTAATATCAAATATAATGAATGGAAACATTAAAATTCAAAGATGTAAGTTTGATCAAAAAAAAGCTCTTTATTTCTAAAGAGCTTTTTTCATAAATTGTTCGGACTTAGTACCTGTAAGTGTCTGCTTTAAATGGGCCAGTAACAGCTACTTTGATATAATCTGCCTGATCGGCTGAAAGAACATCAAGCTCCACACCGATTTTTTCAAGATGCAATCTTGCTACTTTTTCATCAAGCTCTTTAGGCAAAGTGTAAACTTTGTTTTCGTATTTCTTGCTGTTTTGCCATAACTCCAATTGAGCCAGTGTCTGGTTGCTGAATGAATTAGACATCACAAATGATGGATGGCCTGTTGCACATCCAAGGTTAACAAGTCTGCCTTCAGCAAGGACAAGAATATCTTTTCCTTTGATGGTATATTTATCAACCTGTGGCTTGATGGTATCTTTTGACTTACCGTGATTTTTGTTAAGCCAGGCCATGTCGATTTCATTATCGAAGTGACCGATATTACAAACGATCGCTTTA
Organism: Cytophagaceae bacterium; assembly: GCA_035568055.1. Lineage (GTDB taxonomy): Bacteria > Bacteroidota > Bacteroidia > Cytophagales > Cytophagaceae > DATMOV01. The sequence continues at coordinate 3,347 of DATMOV010000322.1, read as the reverse complement.
TCTTTCATGTTCTCAAAATGACGGCCTGCGATAATATCTTTATTACCGGTAGCAGTTACCACGATGTCGGCTCTTTTTACAGCATCGTCCATCTTTTTCACTTCAAAGCCATCCATGGCAGCCTGTAGAGCGCAGATAGGATCGATTTCGGTAACGATCACTCTTGCACCGGCACCTCTTAAAGAAAGAGCTGATCCTTTTCCAACATCACCATATCCAGCCACAACAGCCACTTTACCGGCCATCATGATATCGGTAGCTCTTCTGATAGCATCTACCAGAGATTCTTTGCAGCCGTATTTATTATCGAATTTAGATTTTGTAACTGAGTCGTTCACATTGATTGCAGGAAGTGGAAGCGTTCCGGCTTTCACTCTTTCATTCAACCTAAGTACTCCCGTTGTAGTTTCTTCAGAGATACCTCTGATGTTGGCAGCCATTTCAGGGAATCTGTCCAGCACCATGTTGGTAAGGTCACCACCATCATCAAGGATCATGTTCAATGGTTTTTTATCTTCACCGAAAAATAAAGTCTGCTCGATGCACCAGTCAAACTCGGTCTCGTTCATTCCCTTCCAGGCGTATACAGAAATACCGGCAGCAGCGATAGCAGCTGCGGCATGATCCTGAGTAGAGAAAATGTTGCATGATGACCAGGTAACTTCAGCACCCAACTCAATAAGGGTTTCGATAAGAACGGCAGTCTGGATGGTCATGTGCAGACATCCCGCTATTCTCGCACCTTTTAAAGGTTTTGAAGGGCCGAATTCTTTTCTGATCGCCATCAATCCCGGCATTTCAGCTTCAGCTAACTGTATTTCTTTTCTACCCCATTCTGCCAATGCGATATCTTTTACTTTAAATTTTGTGTACGTCTCAACCATGATTTGTTAAATGATTTTATTTTAGATGTTTTATTTACAAGGTAATTACAAAGATACTTGATTGGTTTATTAAATAAAAGAGGCTCGAATTAACAATTGGCAGGATTCAATAGGCAAAAAAAAGATAAACTAACCAATTTGAAATAAATGCGGAACTCTTTGCCAATTGCCAACTATCTTTTCTTCCTCTTCCTTTGCAAACTGCCTGCTGTCCATTGCCAACTGATTTTAATTGCCAACTCATTTAATAAACACAACTTCTTTAAAATTAAAATATTTCTCCCCCTCATCCGTCTTAATATGTAAGAGACCGCTGTCATCGATGCCAATGATGGTTCCTGTGAACAATTCTTCTGATTTAAAAAGATGTTGTTCCTGGAACCAGTAAAGCTCTGACATGTACTGACTCTTAAGTTCTTTCAGATTACCGAGGTGAAGTTGTGCGAGGCTGTGTTCAAGCTGCTCAAGCAGATCATCCAGAACAGATTGAAGAGGAAACTGCTGTTCGCAGACCGTGGCCATAGATATGGCTTTGGGTTCTTCAAACTTTATCTGGTTCACATTAAGGCCGATGCCGATAATAGAGTTTTCTATATCTGTGCCTTTAATAAAATTCTGGATCAGAATGCCGCAGATTTTCTGATCTTCGTAATAAATATCATTGGGCCATTTTACCTTGACTTTATTTCCAAGATATTTCGTTAGGAGATTATAAACTGCCAGGCTTGAGATGATATTTAGCCAGAATTGCTGTCCGATCTGAATGCCGGGCTTGATAATCACTGAAAAAGTGAGATTCTTGCCCGGTTCGGCTTCCCAGGAATTGCCTCTTTGCCCTTTGCCGGCAGTTTGTTCAGAAGTAATGACGACGGAGCCGTCCGTGGCCTTGCCATCGCTGAGCATTTCATGGGCAAAAGCATTGGAGGAATGACAAATAGGCAGGTGAATCAGATGTTTCCCTATAAATAATGTGTTGGCTGGGATATTGTACAATGTTTTTTCTATTTTTGTCAAAATTATAATAAAGTGAGTAAAGTAAAAAAAGCAACAGAGGTTAAAAAGAAGGCAGCAGCAAAGCCAGCTCTTAAAAAGTCTACCATTAAAAAGCCAATTATTAAGAAGAAGGCCGATAAAAAGGTTCTTAAGGAAAAATTTGAAAAGGAGCCTGCAAAAAAGAAAGCTGAAAAAGCTCCCGTTAAGAAAATTTCAGCCAAACAAAAAAACGAGCTGGTTGACCTTATAGTAAAAGGGATGCAAGAAGTGAAAGCCATTGATATCACGGTAATGGATCTGAGAGAAATAAAAAATTCCATCGCTGATTACTTTGTAATATGTTCAGGTAACTCCAATACCCAGATAGATGCCATAGCCGAATCTGTGGATAAAGAAGTTTATAAGGCGATAAAACAGAATCCATGGCATAAAGAAGGCAAAGAAAATAAGGAATGGATCTTAATAGATTATGTTGATGTGGTTGCCCACGTCTTTAATAAGGACCGTAGGGAATTCTTTTCCCTGGAGGAATTATGGGGAGATGCAACAATTACCCATATAGATTAGTTAATCTTTTATAATTTTTTGAATTTTTACAATAGCAATAATGACAGATAACCAAAAGAAAAAAAAGAGTCTGATTCCTAAACCCTCTCAGAAACCAAACTATCAGGTATGGATCATTGTGATTCTTCTTCTGCTAGTTTTAGGAGTGACCATATTCAATAAGAATCAGACTCCTAAAGAAATTAAGCAAAGCCGTTTCGAAAAAATGATGGAAGGGCATGATGTGGCCAAAGTAGTGTTGGTCATGAGTGAAAACATCGTCGAAGTAACGCTGAAAGATGAGGCGCTGAAAAACAGCAAATATAATGACCTGATCACATCGCCAGGCTATTTCCCGATGAGCCAGGGCCCGCATTGCTATTTCAAGGTGATCTCACCGGAAGCTTTCAAAGAAGACTTTGACAAGCTGCCAAAAAATATCCGTGAACCCGTCGCTTTCGATATTGAAAGAGGCTCAGGGCTTACGAATTTCCTGGCCACCTGGGGATTCCTGTTTATCATCCTGTTTGCATTCTGGTTCCTGATGAGAAGGATGACAGCTGGAGGACCAGGCGGACAAATATTTAATATCGGTAAATCAAAAGCAGCGCTTTTCGATGCCGAAAGTAAAGTAAAAATCACTTTCGCCGATGTAGCAGGACTTGAAGAAGGCAAGGAAGAGGTAAAAGAGATTGTAGATTTCTTAAAGACCCCGGGCAAGTTCACCAAGCTGGGTGGTAAGATCCCAAAGGGCGCTCTGCTGGTAGGCCCTCCAGGCACAGGTAAAACCCTGCTTGCAAAAGCCGTGGCGGGAGAAGCCGGTGTACCGTTCTTCTCATTATCCGGATCAGACTTTGTCGAAATGTTCGTAGGTGTAGGGGCTGCCAGAGTAAGAGATCTTTTCAAACAGGCTAAAGAGAAAGC
>DATMOV010000321.1:0-3936 GCA_035568055.1 Cytophagaceae bacterium | reverse complement strand
TGGCACGGTGTTGCTCCGAATGATGAACAGCTTAAAATTGCTTTAGGGCAGCTGGAAGAAACACTTGGCGATTATTAACAAAAGCATCAGTATTGAGTTAATATTTAATAGTGAAAAGGCACGAAACTCTGGGTTTATGCTCAATACTTTTTTTATATTTTTAAATTGAAAGCTTCTTTTAAAATATTGCTTTGCAGTATTTTTTTTGTCGCATTTGTGGCAAATGCCCAAAAAGTTACCCAACTCAAAAATAATCCTGCCACACCCAAAGTTACACGCATATTATTTATTCTTGATGCATCGGGAAGCATGCAGGATAAATTTGATGGCCGCACCAGGATGGAAGCGGCAAAGGATATACTATCCAGGCTCGTTGATTCATTAAAGACAGTTCCAAATCTTGAGCTCGCCCTCAGGGTTTATGGACACCAATTCGATAAAATTTTAAATAATTGCAAAGACACCAAACTGGAAGTTCCCTTTAAGCCGGGAAACCACGATGCTATTAAAATTAAAATAAAAACTATTACTCCAAAAGGAACAACACTGATAGCGAATTCCCTCCTGCATTCCACCAGCGATTTTCCTGATGATAAAAATTCCAGAAATGTAATTATTCTGATCACTGATGGTATAGAATCATGCGGCGGTGACCCTTGCGCGCTTTCGGTGGCCCTTCAGAAAAAAAGAATATTTTTAAAACCTTTTATCATTGGTGTGGGTGCTGATGAAAATTTTGCCAAAGCTTTCAGTTGCATGGGACAATATTTCGATGCTAATGACAGCAAAACTTTCAAAGCTTCATTAAATAAAATTCTTACCCAGACATTGAAAGAAACCACAGTGGTGATAAACCTGCTTGATTTTTTTGACAACCCGACTGAAACGAATGTAAATATCACTTTTGTTAACAGCGTTACAGAAGAGGTTATGTACGACTATGTTCACTACAAAAATTCGAAGGGAAAATCTGATAAGGTAAAGATTGATGCTATTCTTAGTTACGATATTGTGGTGAACACTATTCCAAAAGTGGTGAAGAAGGACATAGCGTTTGAAGGAGGGATTGAAAATACAGTTAACATTAAGACTCCCCAGGGAATACTTATGTTAAGAGAGCATTATAAAGAATACAAACAACTGCCCGCTATCATCAAAGAAAATAATAAATCGGAAACCCTGAATATCCAGCATTGTGGAACAAAGGAGAAATATCTTGTAGGAAACTATGATATTGAAGTATTAACGCTTCCCCGCACAATTTTTAAAGATATTAAAATTGAGCAGTCAAAAACCACTACTTTAAACATAGAGCCCCCGGGGATACTCAGTATTACTGATCAGGCACAAGGCTTTGGAAGCCTTTATATGATCAAAGAAAAGGGCGAGCATGAGTGGATATATAACTTTCAGGATGAAAATTCCCGCGCATCCTTGCCGATGCAGCCGGGAAACTATAAATTTGTTTTCAGATCCCAGAAAACGATGGGCAGCGAATATACAATAGTTCAGTATTTCACCATCTATCCTGGAAAGACAACAAATTTGAAAATATTCTGACATGAAAAAATATCCCTTTACTGAAAAATTTGATACCCGCTCCGGTTTTGGTGCAGGCTTACTGGAACTCGGAAGAAACAACAGTAATGTTGTGGGCCTTTGCGCCGACCTGATCGGCTCTCTTAAAATGGGAGACTTCCAGAAGGAATTTCCCGAGCGTTTTTTCCAGGTAGGGATCGCGGAAGCGAATATGATGGGACTTGCGGCAGGCATGACGATAGGCGGCAAAATTCCATTTACAGGAACCTTCGCCAACTTCTCCACAGGAAGGGTTTATGACCAGATCAGGCAGTCAATAGCTTATTCAAACAAAAATGTAAAGATCTGCGCATCTCACTCAGGCGTTACGTTGGGAGAAGACGGCGCTACACATCAGATCCTTGAAGATATTGGCATGATGCGTATGCTGCCAGGCATGACTGTCATCAATACCTGCGATTACAATCAGACTAAAGCCGCGACCTTAGCGATCGCTGAATATAAAGGACCCGTTTACCTCCGTTTTGGCAGGCCTGTACTACCAAATTTCACTCCTAAAGACCAGAAATTTGAAGTCGGCAAAGCTGTGATGCTTAATGAAGGTAAGGATGTCAGCATCTTCGCTACCGGCCACCTGGTATGGGAAGCGATACTGGCTGGTGAAATGCTCGAAGCAAAAGGAATTAGCGCTGAAATAATAAATATCCACACCATTAAACCTTTGGACGAAAAAGCGATCTTAACATCTGTAGCTAAAACCAGATGTATCGTTACGGCCGAAGAACATCAGATGAATGGAGGCCTGGGAGACGCTGTTGCCCAGCTTATGGCAAGAAATACTCCCCTCCCGCAGGAATACATTGCTGTAAAGGACAGCTTTGGTGAAAGCGGAACTCCGGATGAACTGATGAAGAAATATGGCCTCAAAGCCGAAAACATCGTTGAAGCTGCTCTTAAAGTCATCAGCAGAAAACCGGCCGCTAAGTAAGGAATAACTTTAATAAGCGTTTCCCGGAATTCTTAAAGCTCCTGTAATTGGAAGATAAAGAGTTATTAGAAAAGTTTCAGAACGAAGAATCCAGAAATTATGCCTTCAACCTTCTGATAAGGAAATATCAGCAAAGGGTTTATAGCCATATAAGAAAGATGGTCATAGATCATGAAGATGCCAATGACCTTACCCAGGATGTATTTATCAAAGTATGGAATAACCTTTCAGGCTTTAGGGAACACTCACAACTTTTTACCTGGATCTATCGCATTGCCACCAATGAATGCCTGAATTTTCTTAAAAAGAAAAGAAGGAAATTCTTTCTCCCTATTAACGATGTTGAAAAAGAGCTGAGCGGCAAGCTTGAAAGCTCGCCGTATATTGAGGGAGATGCTATTCAGCTTAAACTTCAGAAAGCACTATTGTTGCTCCCGGAAAAACAAAGGCTGGTATTTAATATGAAATATTATGATGACATGAAATATGAAGAGATCTCCGAAGTATTGAAAACTTCCGTTGGAGCTTTGAAAGCATCTTATCACCTGGCAGTCAAAAAAATAGAAACATTTTTAAAGGAAAATTAAACCTTTGCACTTAGAAACACTCTAATAAATATAAAGATGGAAAAAGACAAACACAGCAAAAAGATTAACCTGAAGGATATGGAGAAAAAGAATATCCATTCCGTTCCTGATGGTTATTTTGATAAGCTTCCCTATTCCATTCAGGAAAAGATCAAGGCGAAGCAAAAGCCCTGGTTTGAAAAACTCAAGCTAAGTCCGATAAGATATGCACTGTCCGGACTTGCGGTAATAATTCTGGCGATATTCATTTATCTTATTATTCCAAAAAGTCAGCGACAGGTTGCGCAGAATAAAACGACTGTAACTAAAAAAAATACCACGATTTATTCGCCTGAAAAAACCAATCAGGATAATAATACTGAGACAACTCCTGTTCCACTCAATAACAATTCTGTTATTGGACAGGAAAAAATAAAACCTGACAGCATTGACAAGAATAAAAATATTCCTGTTATCGACGAAAAACTATTAAATCCTGAAAGTTATTTGGCGGACATCAGCAAAGACGATATACAGGAATACCTTGACCTGAATGAACTGGATCAACTTCAGCCGGACGGAGCAATAACGGACTAACTGAGGACAACAATGAGACATAACTTATCTAAATCGCAGTTAATAAGATCAGGGAAAGGTTTCTTTGCAATTACTTTGATTATTCTTCTTTGCAGCTTATCTGCTTATGCGCAGCCAGGGAGAAAGATTATTCAAGAGCGGATTGAAAAAGCCAAAATTTCTTTTATCAAAGAAAGACTTTTATTAACAGATGAGCAATCAGTCAGATTCTGGCCTGTCTATAATGAATTTTCTGCTAAGAGAAGA
>DATMOV010000320.1:0-2445 GCA_035568055.1 Cytophagaceae bacterium | reverse complement strand
ATTCTCGTAATAATAAAGCCGCCAACTTTTTCATATACTGCTCTTGAAATCCCCATATTAAAGCTTCTTGGGTGAAAAACCCCTACTCTCTTTTTATTTCCACGGATCCCTCCGGTAGCATAAAAAGAAGTCATGGAGTAGCTGATGGCCTTTTGCACTGTGGTGAATGAAGGATGAGCTGCATCCGGACCTCCATAAGCGTCAAGGTAATCTGAATTCAACCTGGCTTCCACAGCCTGGAAATAATGAGTTGGTATAAGGCAATCAGAATCAAAGATGACAAAGTAGTCACCTTTTGCTTTTTCAAACCCAAAATTCCTGGAGAAGCCCTGGCCGGAATTTTCTTTATAAAAATATTGAACGTCTAATTTATTTTTGAATGAACTTACAACGTCTTCACATTTTTGCTTTGAGCCATCTTCGATGATGAGCACTTCGAAGTTCTTATAAGTTTGGAGAGTTAATGATTCCAGAAGCTCTTTAATTTCTTCCGGGCGATTATAAACAGGAATAATTACGGAATACTTTCTCATGATCTATCCGATCCTTTCCTGGATGATATAGTCGTTCTTTTTGTTGGAATTTATCACCATCATTTCTGCAAGAAAGCCCGTCAGGAAGAGTTGTACTCCGACAATAATTGCTACAAGCGCCAGATAAAACGAAGGTTTATCTGTAATATCTCTATGTACCGGCATGTGTGACCATATAGCATAGAGCTTTTCACCGATCACATAGATAGCGAGAAGAAAACCCGTAAGGAAAGAAAACATGCCTAATGTTCCGAAGAAGTGCATCGGTCTTTTCTTGAATTTTGATACAAACGTAATGGATATCAGATCAAGGAAACCAAAAATAAATCTTTCCAGTCCGAATTTGGTTACACCATATTTCCTGGCCCTGTGCTGCACTACCTTCTCTCCTATTTTCTTAAATCCATTCCACTTAGCGATGACAGGAATATAGCGGTGCATTTCACCATATAATTCAATGGATTTTATTACCCTGAAATTGTAGGCTTTTAATCCGCAGTTGAAATCATGAAGTTTTACTTTTGAGATATACCTTGTAGCAGCATTGAAAAGTTTTGTAGGAATAGTCTTGGTGACAGGGTCAAATCTTTTCTTCTTCCAGCCGGAAACGAGATCAAATTTATCAACTTTGATCATCTTATACAGTTCTGGAATCTCGTCAGGAGAATCCTGCAAATCGGCATCCATAGTAATAATAACCTCTCCTGATGCGGCCTGAAATCCGGTATGCAGCGCAGCTGATTTTCCATAGTTGCGGTTAAACCGCATTCCGATAATATTGCTGTTATTCTTTCTCAGCCCGGTTATAACTTCCCAGGAATTATCATCACTGCCATCATCAACAAGAATAATTTCATAGGCATAACCATTTTCCATCATCACCTTTGTGATCCATTCACAAAGTTCGGGAAGAGATTCCTCTTCGTTGAGCAGGGGAATAACAACAGATATATCTTTTTTCTCAGACATTGAGCAGGTATTTATTCTTGTTGAATACAGCGACCACTTTGCCTTTCAGCTTTTTGCCGATAAAAGGGGAATTTTTAGATTTTGACCTGATGTTTTCTTTGCTGAATATCCATTCCTTATCAGGATCAAATAGCGTAAGGTTAGCATGTTCTCCTTCTTTTATTTTTGGCAAATCCAGTTTCAGGATCTTGCGGGGTGCAATCGTAACTTTCTCGACAAATTTTTCAAGTTTAATATCCCTGTTGAAAGTATTGAAAGCGGCGAAAGCTGTTTCAAGTCCTATCATGCCGAAATCAGCCTGGTCGAATTCTGTATTTTTACTTTCTTCGTCCTGGGGATTGTGATCAGTCACAATCACATCAATGGTATCATCTTCAATCGCTTTCCAGAAATATTTAAGGTCTTCTTTGGCTCTTATTGGTGGATTTACTTTTAAATTCGTGTCAAAGCCAATAAGCTGACTGTCGTCAAACACCAGTTGATACACTGCGATATCGCATGTTACATTCAAACCTTTTCTTTTCGCCGACCTGATCATGTCTAATGACTTCGGACTTGAAATATGCGAAAAGTGAATGCGGCCGCCTGAGTATTCAAGCATTTTTAAATCCCTTTCAATGATCAGCTCTTCGGAGATTTTTGGAATACCTTTAAGCCCCAGGCTGGTGCTGATCTTTCCTTCGTTCATTTGTCCGCCCATGGTCAGGTATTTATCTTCTGCGTGCTCTATTAATAGTCCGCCGAAAGTCTGTATATATTGCAATGCTTTATACAAGACATCCGAATGCCAGACAGGTTTATTGCCATCGGAGAAAGCGACTGCGCCACCATAATGCAGGTCGATCATCTCCGTAAGCTCCTCGCCTTTACTCCCAATAGTTAAAGCGGCGATAGGATAAATATCCAGGATTGTACCGGCTGCCTTTGTTTTGATGTATGAAAT
>DATMOV010000319.1:0-4527 GCA_035568055.1 Cytophagaceae bacterium | reverse complement strand
TATATTACCAGCCAGAATTTCGACCGCAGGGCATTTGATTATTTTAATTGCATCACTGTTATACCTGGGGCTATTGGAGTGTTCCGCAAGAACGCTATGATTGAAGCCGGTAAATTTGATGTGGATACTTTGGCTGAAGACTGCGATCTTACGATCAGGATCCTGAGAAATGGCCATGAGGTCAGGTATGCGAGCGAGTCTGTGGCAATGACCGAAGCACCGGAAAGCCTCACACAATTTATCAAGCAAAGGTTCAGATGGACATTCGGCATTATGCAAACCTTCTGGAAACATAAAGACGCGTGCTTCAATCCAAAATATAAAGGACTTGGCCTGCTGGCTTTACCAAACTTTCTGTTATTCCAGTTGATAATTCCCATATTAACACCTTTAGCGGATATCCTGATGATCGCTTCTGTCTTTGCAGGCAATGGACTGTTAATTCTATTGTGGTATAGTATATTCCTTGCTATGGAAATGGCCGGAGCGATAATGGCCTTCTCATTTGAAAAAGAAAAGAAAGGCAAATTATGGCTCATGCTGCTGCAAAGGATTATTTATAAATATTTTTTGTGGTATGTACTGGTGAAATCTATCTCCAAAGCCATTAAAGGCGAACTGATCAGTTGGGGCATTCTTAAACGTACAGGCAGTGTGCGAATGGAGGATAACGGCGCTCCTGCCACGGCTGCATAGTGGGTTAATGCTGTTTACTGACGTTAATTTATTCATCCGATGACTGATAGATTTGTCTCTTTTTCAATATCCGAGGTTAGTCATCGGATGAAAGTGCGGCATCTCATCCGATGACTCACCAGGAAACAGACTTACGAAATATATTATCAGTAATCTGGTGACTAGTTCTTATGCCGACAAACTGAGATGAAGTATTATTAGAGAATAGATTAACAGAATTATTCTTTCATAAAACTACCTTTTTGATAATGAACAGCGCTGATCATTTTTGCATAAAAAAATTTCTCTTCGACTTTTATAAGTTGCATAGCAATAAATAAGTCATCAAATTTCTCCAAATTTTTATTTTGAAGGCCGGTAGTGATCCTGAAAAACAAGTACATGATCTTCGTGAGCAATCCCTGCCATATTTTATGAAATCTGTTACTGCTTATTCTGAAATCCGAAAACAGCCAGATACCACCGGGTGTCAAATGGGAATTTATCTTGTTCATGACAGACCGCAATTGTAATCCTTCAAATAAATTAAGGAAGCAGTGGGTAATTACGACATCAAAGACCTCATCATTCCTGAGATCGGCTTCAGTTCCTAATCTGAATTCCACCAACTTGTTTTCAGGAATGACCCCGATTGCCTCTTTGCTCAGACGGATCATCTCTGCCGAATATTCCACATACAAGATTTTTTTAATTCGGCTTTTAATTAACATCTCCCTGGACTGTCCCCCGACAGGCCAACAACAAAATTCTTTAAGAAACTTTCCTGACCCTCCTCCAATAATCAGCACGTTTGAATTTTCCGGTATCCTATCTAAAAATTGCAGTTGAGCTTTATGAATAGAACTTCCAAATACTATTGTTGAAAGTATATTATAATATCTGGCAATATGATCGAAATTTAAAAGCATATAAGGCTTACAATTATCTGTTCATACTCATTACCAGCATAAACTGCAAGATCATCGCTCCATCCATCAACAGCAAAAAATAATATTCGCCGGAATCCGCCCTGGCTTTGCAAATAAAAAAGGCGGCTGCCAAAAAGGATAACATGAATGCGCATACCAGATAAAAATCTTTGTAGTGAAACAAAACCATGATACCCGCGGCAAGCAATAGCAGCAATGACAATATTTTGGTTTTAAAACTTCCGACCAGACCCGGAATAGTGTGTATGTTTTTATGATCAGCGCTAAGGTCGCGGATATCAAACATGATCGCGAGAGCGAATAAAAAAAGGTAGCGCTCGAAAAATAATTGCACTACCTCACTGCTGCCGATGCTGATCGAATTTTTTAAAGCAGGAAGCAACACACTGGAACCCGCCCAGACATAACTGATCACAAAAGCTTTAAGCAATGGGATTTTTCTGAGTGGTGTAAATTTCGCGGAGCCTATCTCGAAAGAAAAATAATAGGCAAGAGAAATAACAGCCAGGTGAACAAAAAAAAGAAATGACTTATAGGTTGAAAAAAAAGAAAGTGCGAAGATGAGCAAGCCAACGAAAATATTTATTATTTTAATAATGGCTCTGTGTTTTATTCTCCAATTCAATCTGTGCGAAATAATATTCTCCATCGCATTATTCCGGCCCGCGAAAAAATCTATGTTGTAAATAAAAAATGTCGAACAGAATACAATAAGCAATAAAGGAAAATTAGATTTACAGGTGACGGGAAGATCCAGTACCAGATATGTTTCCAGCGTCATACACACAGCACAAAGCGCGACAAAAATATTCCCATAAAAGATCCAGTGCAATGTCGCTTTCATAAATTAATGTTGAGCAGATAAGAGAAGATATTTTTTACCCCTTAAAATTTCTCTGATAAATATAAAACCAGGTTTCTTCCGATTCATAAATCCTCGGTATTTATACTGATCCATGTGAATAAATATTTATTAAACTTAAAAACATTCTCACATAAAACAGCTTTATGATGAACAAATTAATGTTCAAACTTAAAACTAAACCACTATGAAAAAAAGTATACTAATTATCGCTCTGTTCTTTGGAGTAACTGCTTCTTTGTCTGCGCAAACCACTCATAATATTTCAATAACTGACTTCCAGTTCACTCCTCCTACTTTAACTATTGCAATGGGTGACAAAGTTATGTGGACTAATAATTCTTCATCTACTACACATACCGCTACAAGCGGTTCGGGTTGTCCATCTGGTAATGGAATATGGGATTCGGGTAATATAACCCCTGGTACATCATACACATCTCCGGCATTCAACACAGCAGGGTCATTCCCTTATCATTGCATATATCATTGCGGTTCTCCTTACTTCATGACAGGCACTATAACAGTAACTGGCTCTACAGGAATATTTAATTCGAAGTCTTCTGCTTCATCATTAAATATTTTTCCAAACCCCTTCACCGACCTTGTTACGCTTTCCATTGAACAAGGAAAAAATAATGTAAGTATGATCAAGGTTACTGATGCTGTAGGTAAAGAAATGAAAAATATTGAGGTATCAGCCGGACAAAGCTCTTATTCTATTGATTTATCTGACCTGCAGCCGGGCATGTATTTCTGCAATCTCTATTCTTCAGATGGAATCATGGAGACAAGAAAAATATTCCGTGCAAGGTAATCTGTTTTTTTCTTCCAGCTATGATTGAAAGGTCAGGTCCCACCTGACCTTTCTCATTTTAAATAAAATCCAAAAAATAAAGCCTGAACTCCCGGAGAAGGCATACGCATCAGTATAAGGAATAAAGCGTCATTGCGAGGCACATGCCTCTTAATTTGAGAAGAAAAGTATGCGGCTAAATGTGGATGTATGTTAATAAAATGCCGAAGCAATCCGTCAGATCCATGCGCTTAACCAGCGGATTGCTTCGGCATCTCATTTAGAAAATGTGTGGCAAAATTCATACTGTATTACTTTAAACTAACAGTCATTTGCCTCGCAATGACGAGCAGTTCATACATTTTCACTCTTACATTGACGGCTAATGCCGTTTAGTTAAGACCTGACAGATTTACAAAAATCAATGACCCTTTTATAATTAAGAGTTTATCATAAAATAAACATCAAACCTGTAAGGTCTGATGACTTAACTAAACGACATTGCATTGACGGCTTGGCGCTCTCATCAAACCAACAACACCTTGTGTCATCCTGACGAAGGAAGGATCTGTCTAAAAAATCTTCTGAAAGCAAACCATTTATGATATGAGGAAATTTTGCTGCGCTTTGTTATTTCAGAATATCTTCTCCCTTCCCGGAAAGAACTGGAAGCCCACGAATATACCCTGTAGGTTGAAATTGAACCTGTAATCATAATTTGTATTTTTTGTGGAATTTCCGCTAAAGTCTGTAGTCTTATTGAAATGAGCATTGAATGCGAGGATATCAAAGGTAATCTCCAGCGCTACTCTGTTTGTAAGAAAAAAATTACCCCCCGGCTTGAACGAAAAACCGGCTGTTTTATTCCGGTTCATATCCGGCGTAGCATCCGATCCTGATTTATAATGTTGCGTGGAGAGAACAATCATTCCCTCGCCAAACACATATAACCTGGGATACAATAAATTTCTATATACCCTCACAAACGGCGAGAGGCTGTACTGATAATTTTTAAAGGGTTGGTTATTGTATGAAAAGCCGGGCGACAGGCCAAGCACCAGGTTATCTTTAACAAAGCATCCCAGGTATGTATTGGAATTAAGTGAAAAAGTTTTCTGCTTGTCAATCGTGCCGCTGAGGGCTAAGTTTTCTCCTACTAAAGCGGTTCCCTTCTTGATCTGGGCATGCAGATCTGAGCAAATAATGAAAAATAATACTGCGAGTAAACATAGTTTTGATTTCAT
>DATMOV010000318.1:0-3343 GCA_035568055.1 Cytophagaceae bacterium | reverse complement strand
TTCTATCTTTTCAAAAAGCAAAATTAAAACAGGTCAACAAACAAGCAGTTATGGATCACAAGGATGCTCAATGGCAAATATTATGAGATCCACATGGACAATAGAAATCATACACATAAAATAAAAAAAGTCAGGCTATTACCTGACTTTTTTTATTTGCATAAAGGACTGTAACTTTATGCTGTTATTCTGGTTTTGAATTAGTTGATGATAAATATATATGAATAAATTTTTTTTGGTATTTCTGTTTCTGATTTTAAATTTTATCGCAAGGGGCCAATCTGTTTTTCCGGAAAATAATTTCCGGTCAGCCGCTAATAAATATTACTGGAAGAATAAGAGCCCACACCCAGGTTACTGGCAACAGGACGTACATTATGAGATCATGGCCATTGTGGATGATTCCTTGGATATGATTGACGGAGCTTATAAACTCACCTATTGGAACAACTCCCCTTTTCCTTTAACAGAGCTGTATTTTCATCTGATCCAGAATGCCTTCCAGCCAGGCTCCTATTATGATGATCTCAATAAAAATAATGACATCAAAGTGAAGTTTGGCAAATATGAAAAACAGGGACTGGGAACTATTACTAATGACATGAAGGTCAATGGCGCAAACGTGAAATCAAAACTGAATAACACTGTTCTCAATGTTTTATTGAATGAACCATTAAATTCTGGTGACTCTATAGTCATTACCATGAATTTCAAAACCTACTTCGACTCCGGCACCATGAGAAGGAGAATGAAAGAGTTCGAATCCTTCGGATACAAACATTTCGATGGCGTGCAATGGTACCCGGCCATAGCCGTTTATGATCATAAGTTCGGCTGGGAAACAGAGCAGCACCTTGATAAAGAATTCTACGGAGACTTCGGCACCTTTGATGTTGCTCTCACCTTTCCGCAGGAATACATTGTCGAAGCGACAGGCGAGCTGGTGAATCCCGACATGGTAATGCCTGCGGAGCTAAGAGAAAAACTTAACCTGAAAAATTTTGCTAAGAAACCATTTAACGAAAAGCCATCTGTAATTATTCCAAAAGAAAAAGGTAAAACCAAAACCTGGTATTATCATGCAGAGAATGTACATAACTTCGCTTTCACCGCCGACCCGATGTACAGGATTGGCGAAGTAAACTGGAATGGTGTACGCGTGATCGCGCTGGCACAGGAGCCACACGCCGCGAAGTGGCAGGAATCAGCTTATTATACAGCAAGAGTGATCCAGGTCTATTCCGAAGACTTCGGCATGTACAACTGGCCCAAGATCATCGTAGCTGATGCAAGGGATGGCATGGAATATCCGATGTTAACGTTAGATAATGGAACGTATCCTGGCCACCAAAGCTTGCTGGCACATGAGGTAGGCCACATGTGGTTCTATGGGATGCTTGGCTCCAATGAAACTTACAGGGCTTCGCTGGATGAAGGTTTTACACAATTTCTGACTGTCTGGTCTATGGACAGGATCCTGGGAGAAAAAAGACAAAGGCTGGTCAAGAGTGAATATATCACCAAACATCTTGACTCGTCTGACACCAGGTATGAGAATTTATATTATCCATACATCAACCATGTTCAGGAAGGATATGACGAGCCGTTGAACACGCACTCCTCCGGGTTTAACGGAGCCATCAGGCATGGCGGTAATTATGGACTTGTGTATTACAAGACAGGTACCATGCTTTATAATCTGAGATATGTTCTGGGAGATGAGCTATTTATCAATGCTATGAGGCACTATGTACGTAAATGGAAATTCGCACATCCCTATCCCGAAGATTTCAGGGAAGCAATTATTGAATACACGCAGACTGACCTCAACTGGTTCTTTGACGAGTGGATGGAGACCACCAAGTTTATTGATTATTCAGTAGATAAAATAAAAAAGAAAAGTATCAAAGATTGTGTTGCTGAACCAAAATTCAGATCATCAAATCAATATGAAATAACATTCTCAAGAAAAGGCCGGATGCAAATGCCCATCGACTTTACCGTAACCACCAATAAAGGTAATAAGTATAAATATTATATTCCCAATACCTGGTTTGTTAAAATGACTGATGCGAAAGTTTTACCTAAATGGTACGGCTGGGATTTACTTGAACCAAATTATGTCGCTACAATTTCCGTGAATGCTGATGAGAAAATTGAAAGTGTGGAAATAGATCCTGATCATTATTTAGCAGACATCGACCTTACCAATAATAAAAAAGGTGATGACGGCAACAGCATCTGGGAATTCGACCATCGGGTTCCCAATCTTACCACCTGGACTAAACAGAAAAATTTCTGGAGGCCTGATGTATGGTACAACTCCTATGATGGCGTGCAGCTGGGCGGCCATATTGAAGGGAGCTATATGATCAAGCATTCTTATTATGCCAATGTCTGGTATAACAGCAGACTTGGACAAGCCAACATTCCTTCATTTGAAAAAACAAATAATCAGCCAATAGCTTTTGATATTTATAATAAGAATAGCCTCAACAATCTTTGGAGAGGAACTTCTGTTTCTGAGCAGGCTTATTACAATGCAGGGATCTGGAAATTTAATCTCGGACTGGAAAAAACTTTCAGAAAACAGGACTCGAGAAATCCGAAATATTCAAAGATCTTCATCAACACAAAATACCTGATCAACGACCTCTCCTACCAGACTTATCTTTTATATCCTGAGCAATGGGGAAGAACAGGACAACAAAGAAATTTTGTAAATGCCAGCGTCAATATGGGATATTTCAGGAACTATACTTATACCGGTGGCAGCGGAGAATTTACCATAAGCGTAAGAACACCTTCTTTCGGCTCAAGCTATAATTACTCTTATACAAACCTGAACTCAATAAACAGAATCAACTGGAAAAAATTCGAGATCAAGTCCAGAGTATTTGCCCAATACGGAAAAGGAAGATTCCCGCTGGAATCTCAACTTTACCTGGCTGGTGCGAATCCTGAACAACTGATAGACAATAAATATACACGGGCACGAGCCTTCGTTCCTAAAGACTGGCTAGGTTATGGAGTGGATATAAATCATTTTCAAATGGGTGGCGGTTTAAATCTTAGAGGATATGCAGGATATCTCGCACCTGAAAAAATAAAATCACACGGACAGGATTCTTTAGCTTTTGCATATACCGGAAGGTCTGGTGCCAGCTATAACCTTGAAATTGATTTCGACCGTTTTATTAAATTCACACCAAAGCTGTTGAAAAATTTTAAGATGGATACCTATCTGTTCACTGACCTGGGAATATTAAATTATAAAACGCTGGGAAATAAAAATGTATTCGGAAAATTCAGAATGGACGCCGGAGTTGGTACAGCGCTCACT
>DATMOV010000317.1:0-2734 GCA_035568055.1 Cytophagaceae bacterium | reverse complement strand
CTCAATGCCAAGATTCCTTTTATCACCAAAGGCAAGTTTAAACTGATAGGCGGATTTCGTTATTTTTATGAAGATTTTGTTTTTAAAAATTCCTCCGGATTTTCAGCCTATCCTTTATATGCTAATCTGCAGAAAAAACATTTGAAATCTATCGGAGTAAATCTGAGCATGTTAAAGTCAATTAATGAAAAAAACTTCTGGATTGGACGAGGTGACTTCGATTTGAATGGCGACTATACAAATGATCAGCTTCCCACATCTTCGTTTATAAAAGTATCCGCAGCCTTTTTATATGGATGGAAAAAATGTGAAACAAAGAGTACAGGTATAGGAATATTTATTAACTATGCGCTTGGACGCCAAACGATATTCCCGGTTTATCTTTATAATAATACCTTCAATAAACATTGGGGAATTGAAGCGCTGATGCCTGCCTATATTAAAGGGCGTTATAACTTTTCTGAAAAAATGCTTCTTCTTTTTGGTTATGATATTGAGGGGGCAAGCTATAACCTGTCAATCAAAAATCCTGCCATAGCCCAATATCAGTCGTTACAATTAAGAAAATCAAATGTGAGGCTACTGGCAGAGTATCAAAGAGAGTTGTATAAATTTGTCTGGTTGAGCATCTCCGCGGGAGTTCGGCAACCTATTAATTTCAACATTACCACCAGGCATGACCGGGGAGGTTATTTTTCTTTTTCGAAGTTCGCTATTGTACCTGGCAATCAGCTTATAAAAAACACACTTTCATTAGCGCCTTTTATAAATGCAAGCATTTTTATAACACCACCAAAAACTCTCACAAATCAGGTTATCAATGCTAAAGAGGAAAATTGAAATCACATTTTTAATTCAATTTCGTATGGCTGATCAATATTGGGCTGAAAGATCAATTCAAGCTTATCCGCATTGAGCGCGACAAGATTTCCATATTCTTTGTTGTGGTAATAAACACAACCATTGTCAAGATTGATGATTTCCTGTTTGTGAGCAACCGTATGCCTTATACCATCAATAGCCTGAGGCAAATGACCGTGAATGATTATTTTGCCTTTAGCCTTCTCTTTTACTAGTTCAATTCTTTTAATATTCATCATAGAAATGAAATCAGAGAAAGGATCTTTGATAGAAAAATCAAAGCCTGCATGAACAAATAAATATTTATCCGTTTCTATATAGTAAGGCATTGAATTAAGCAGCTCGATATATTTTGAAGGAATATCATGCGGCTTAACCACATGAAAACTCTCCAATGTTTTTTTATATTGATCTTCCAGTCCCCACCTTCCCATGGAAGTTCCTTTGATAACGTCCAAAAGCATCTGATCATGATTGCCTCTGACACAATGCAGCTGCAAACCTTCTGCCTTTAACTCAAATATAAGTTCCAGGACTCCTTTGCTATCTGGCCCTTTATTGATAAAGTCACCCAGAAGATAAAGATGGTCATTGGGATTCAGCCCGAGTTTTTCCACTAAAACCCTGAAAGTTTTTGCACAGCCGTGGATGTCTGTTATGGCGAAATTCATATATAAAAGTTATTCTGATAACAATATTAACCTTTTCAATGTTTTTTTAATGGAGAGATCCGATAATTGAATCCATATATGAAAAAAATTATACTGCTGCACCTGCTGATATTGCCAATAAATTTTCTTTTCGCGCAGGAAACTGAAGTAGCGCATGAGAAAAATATCAACCTCATTATATTCAGTCCTGATAATAGCCTTATCATCACCGCAGCTGATGATAAAACTGTAAAAGTATGGGAAACCACTACCGGGAAAATGCAGAAATCCTTCAAACACGGATACCAGATCAACAGAATATTTACCAGCCTCGACGGGTCACATATAGTTACCGGCAATGGGAATTTCTATCACTGCCTCTGGAACCTTCGTGACGGAAAAGCGGTACGTTGTTTCCTCGACCAGCAGATTGAAGGTTTCACTCCCGATGGGAAATTTATCATCGCCGTTGGATATGGTAATGACGGGCGCAAATTCGCCAATATCAGCCTGATCGATATTGAAACTTTTGAGCGTATTGAGTTTCCTCATAAAATATATGTTGACACCATCGTTCATGATCTTGCTATGACATCCGACAGTAAGCACTTTCTGGTGGCAACCGGCAACAAAACAGTATATGTGATTGACAAAAATGATCCGGACAAGAAAATAAAGCACAAACTTAAAAATGAGACTTCGCTAATCGTACTAAGCCCGAACGATAAGTTTTTTGTGACAGAAGGATCAAAACATATTTACGATATAAGAAATTACAAACCGGTTCTTGAGCTGGAAGAGCCGACAAAACCATTAGGCGTGGGCAGTCTGAGGTACTCCAATGATGGAAAATCCCTTCTGTCGGTTTATAATAACAACCTTGACATTATTGGCATGGACTCCGGGAAAGTCATCAAACGATATACATTTGATGATGTAAAAACATTTGGCGTCAGCAACAATGGAAAGTATGTTGCTTATACGACAGACGGTAAAAGATTAAGTATCCGTGAAGTGGATTCTGAAAATTCTGTAAAAGCTGCCTGGGACAAAGACCTTGTAGAGCAGCGCGCTTTTTCAAATTACATGAGAGGAATTTATTTCCTGAACGCGAAACAATATCCGGAAGCCGTGAAGCATTTAACAGCCGCGATGCAAAACTATACATCTGGTGATATTTATTTTTTCAGAGGAACAGCATTTCTTAATTCCGGAGAAATTAC
>DATMOV010000316.1:0-2665 GCA_035568055.1 Cytophagaceae bacterium | reverse complement strand
GACATAATCAGGGCCAATCCCGGATGCTGTGGTAGCTGCTGTTATGCTTCTGCAAAAATCATTATTGACCCCGCCATAAGTATTGGAAATTGCATTGCCTCCCCCTCTTAAATAAAAATCACTGTTTCCTGCACCAAAGCTATTTGTACAACCTCCATACATAGTTCTTCCTCCGGTGGAAGTCACTCCGAAGCATATGTCCGGATTAGATCCACCAACTGTATTTTGTAAAAGCTGAGCTTTAATATGAATATTAGTGCAAAGAAGCAGTAGAAATAAAACTATAATACGTCTAATCATTTCGGATCCTTTTTTAAGAATAATGCACTATTTATTTTGATGTAAACAATTTTAAATTTACTAATTATATCCCAAAGAATACATCTTCATGTTTTAAAATGAAGTCTATAAATTCCTTAACCTTTACTATGAAAATAAGTTGTAATTTTAAAACTTGAAGAATTGTATTATATGAATTTCAGATTTTACATTTTACTGCTTTTGTCGTTGCTGCCTTTTCTTTCAAATTCTCAGGATGCGCAATTTTCTCAGTTTTATGCGGCACCTTTATACCTGAATCCGGCTTTTGCGGGAACTACTCATGCTTCAAGAGCAGTGGCCAACTATAGATTGCAATGGCCTGCAGCAGGGAAACCTTATACTTCTTACGCTGCATCTTTCGATCATTTTTTTGGAAAATACAAAAGCGGATTAGGGATATTACTTATGCAGAATAAAGAAGGAACCTCAAGGTATAGATCCACAGAAGCGTCTCTGATTTATTCATATCATATTGATGTAAATGAAACCTGGACTTTCATTCCGGGGATACAGGCTAATTTTACGAGCAGAGATATAGATTATGCAGAGCTGACCTTTCCTGATCAGTTTAATAACAGCGGCTTTACCGGAGCTGCTACCAATGAGAATTTCAGATATCAAAAGAGAACGTATCTGGATTTCTCAACTGGCGGTCTTTTATACTCAGATATTTTTTGGTTTGGATCAACCTATCATCACCTTAACCACCCCAACCAGTCTTTTACAAATAACCTCAATCGTTTACCTGGAGAAATTAATCTACATGCAGGTGCCAGAATACCGCTCAGCAGCATGAAAGGCAGGAGCTCTCAAGGCCATTACAGAGAAAAAGCAATTGTCCCCGCAATTCTTTATAAGGCTCAGGGTAAATTTGACCAGCTGGATATTGGGACATACCTGATTCTGGAGCCCATCATGTTTGGGTTATGGTACCGCGGGCTCCCATTTAAAAGATATGCTCCTGGTTATCCTAACAGTGAATCTATCATTGCCTTGGTTGGTATTAATCATAAAGACCTGACTTTTGGTTATAGCTATGATTTCGTGATATCTTCTCTTTCACTTCGCAGCGCAGGTGCACATGAAATTTCTGTAACCTATGAATTCGGGCAAGAAAAGACATTTAAGAAAAGCCCAAGGCAAAAGAGACTTCCTTGTCCGAAGTTTTATAGAAATTTTTAATTAATTCATAAATCTTACAATTTTGGCTAAGCATATTTATGGCATAGATTTCGGCACAAGTAATTCTGTGCTTGTAGCTTTGAATACGAGTACCAGGGAAATTGTAAAAGTGAACAGCCAGAGCTCACTTATTTATTTTCAGGACGCACAGAATATTTTTATTGGCAACCAGGCCATAGAAAAATATATCAGCAATAACATGAAGGGCAGGCTTCTGAAGTCGATCAAGACTTTACTGCCTCAGTCTGCTTTTACTTTTACCTATATATTCGGGAAAAAATATGCAGCCGAAGATCTGGTATGTTTGATTCTGGAATATTTGAAATCTGAGGCAGATCAGTATTTTGGCGAAGAGGTAACAGAGCTTGTACTCGGTCGCCCTGTCGTTTTTTCTGAGGATGAAGAATGTGATAAGCTCGCAGAAAAAAGATTATTAATGGCGGCAAAAAAAGCGGGCTTTAAAAAGATCTGGTTTCAATACGAGCCGATCGCTGCTGGTTTTTTATACGAGCATAGCCTGGACGAACCTGAAATGGTGCTCATTGGAGATTTTGGCGGAGGGACTTCTGATTTTACCCTCATGCAACTGGATAAAAATAAAATTCATCTGAAAGAGAGAAGAGGAGATATACTTAAGACAGGCGGGGTTCATATAGGAGGTGATGATTTTGACGCGGAGATCATGTGGAATAAGTTCACGCCTTATTTTGGTTATGGACTGAAATATGATTCATATGGGAAAATGCTTGATCTGCCGGTCCATATTTTCCGGACTATCTGTGAGTGGGAGCAGATGGCTTTTTTGAAAGAAGGAAAGATCAGAAAACAGCTGGATAATTATTATCAATACACGAATAAGAACCCTGCCCTGCAAAGACTAATGAGCCTGATAGATAATAACCTTGGCTTTTCTTTGTTTCAGGCAATTGAGAGATCGAAGATCAATCTGTCGGGAAAAGAAAAATCTCATATAAACTTCAGCCAGGCAAATATTGATATTCAGGAAAAATTAGACTTGCCTGAGTTTAATGAATTTATTCGCGAAGAGATTAAAAAGATAGATGATTTTCTCTCGAAATTCCTTGAAGATGCCGGTATAGAAAGCAATAAGATAGACCATGTTTTTATTACTGGCGGGACTTCTTGTTCCGCTGCGGTTATG
>DATMOV010000315.1:0-4192 GCA_035568055.1 Cytophagaceae bacterium | reverse complement strand
ATACTTTTTTAGGTGTAAGAGAATTCCCTTCTATTGACCCGCCTATCATTACAGTGCGAACAAGTTACGCAGGAGCTAATGCCGACATTATAGAATCACAGATCACAGAACCGCTGGAAAAAAGTATCAATGGGATTGCCGGAATAAAATCTATTTCTTCAGCAAGCAGTATGGGCGTGAGTACTGTAACCGTTGAATTTAATCTTGATGCGGATCTTGAAACAGCCGCCAATGATGTACGAGATAAAGTTTCTCAGGCAACGAGAACTTTGCCTCTGGATATTGATGGCCCTCCCACAGTTACTAAAGCCGATGCAAATTCCGATGCGATTCTGACACTGACTTTACAAAGCGATACCAAAACCCAACTTGAGGTCAGCGACTATGCTGAAAATGTTATTGCGGAAAGATTGCAAACCATACCAGGGGTAAGCACTATTCAGATCTGGGGACAAAAGAGATATGCCATGCGTATCTGGATGGATCCTTTCAAACTGGCCTCTTACCAGCTCACACCTCTCGATGTATGGACAGCCCTGGAAAAAGAAAATGTAGAACTTCCGGGAGGCAAGATTGCAGGTTATACTACTGAGCTTACAGTCAGGACCAAGGGAAAGCTTACCAGTGAAGAAGAGTTTAACAACCTGATCGTAAAAACTGACGGGTCAAGAAATATAAAACTTTCTGAAATCGGATACGCAAGACTGGGATCAGAAAATGAAGAGACCATATTAAAAGAATCCGGTATCCCAATGATTGGCCTCGCCCTTGTACCTCAGCCAGGAGCAAATTATATAGAAATTGCCGATGAGTTTTATAAGCGGATGAAAGACATTCAGGTCGATCTTCCCACTGATTTTAAACTAAATGTAGCATTAGACAATACTACCTTCATCAAACGCTCTATAAAGGAAGTGGAAGAAACTCTTATCATCGCCTTTATACTTGTTGTATTGATCATATATCTTTTCTTCCGCGATTGGTTAATCGCTTTCAGGCCTTTAATTGATATTCCTGTTTCTTTAATTGGTGCATTCTTTATTATGTATGCGTCCGGATTTTCCATCAATGTATTGACACTTCTTGCCATAGTACTGGCCACCGGTCTTGTGGTAGATGATGGTATTGTTGTTACAGAAAATATTTACAAAAAAATTGAAGATGGAATGGATCCTACAGAAGCCGCGCATAAAGGATCGAAAGAAATTTTTTTCGCGGTCGTTTCTACTTCCATTACGCTTGCCGTTGTATTCCTGCCTATCATTTTTCTGGAAGGATTTGTTGGCAGGCTCTTCAGGGAGTTTGGGGTAGTAGTGGCAGGCGCGGTTCTTATATCCGCTTTTGTTTCTTTAACGCTCACTCCCATGCTTAATGTAAAGCTGGCACGTAAGGGTCATAAAAAATCTAAATTCTATGAGAAGACAGAACCATTCTTCGTTGGTATGACAAATGGTTATGACAAGTCTTTAGGAAAATTTCTTAAAAACAGGTGGATCGCTTTTGCTGTCGTATTCGCCTCAATAGTTATGATTGTCATTTTTAATAAGATCCTTCCTTCTGAGCTGGCTCCCCTTGACGACAGAAGCCTTTTAAGAATAACAGCCACTGCTCCCGAAGGCACTTCTTATGACTATATGGAAAGTTACATGGACAAAGTTTCACAATTTATTGTTGACTCTGTTCCTGAAAATAAAGTAGTAATGTCTGTCACTGCGCCAGGGTTTTCCGGATCAGGATCTGTGAATGCAGGTATGTTTAGAGTAAAACTTTCAGATCCGGACCAGAGAAAGCGATCTCAGCAAGACATCGCGGATTACCTCACAAAAAAATTAAAGAAATTCCCTTCCGCGAAAACCTTTGTCGTGCAGGAGCAAACCATTGGTGGCGGAGGCAGCAAATCAGGATTGCCTGTACAATTTGTTTTGCAAGGACAAAGTTTTCCAAAACTACAAGCTGTGATCCCCAAATTTATGGAAGAGGTGAGCAAAGATCCTACCTTTCTGGTAAGCGATGTGAACCTGAAGTTCAACAAGCCGGAACTCATTGTAATGCCCGACAGGGAAAGAGCAAAATCACTTGGAGTTTCTATCGCGGACATTGCTCAAACTTTGCAACTGGCATTAACGGGCCAACGATTCGGATATTTTAATATCAATGGAAAACAATATCAGGTGATAGGCCAGCTGGACAGGCAAAACAGAGATCAGCCCTTGAATTTAAGTTCGATATATGTGAAGAACAAAGATGGAGTGCCCATTCAGATAGATAACCTGGTGAAGGTGACCGAAAGTATCAGTCCTCCACAGCTGTTCCATTTTAACAGGTATAAATCAGCCACCGTTTCAGCCTCGCTTGCCCCGGGGAAAACTATCGGTGATGGAATAAAAGCGATGGATAGAATAGCCGCAAAAGTTCTGGACAAAAGTTTTACCACCACCCTAAGCGGGCCTTCCAGGGACTTTGCTGAAAGCTCCTCCAATATCTTATTTGCCTTCATACTTGCATTGGTATTGATCTATCTGATACTCGCAGCGCAGTTTGAAAGCTTCATAGACCCGCTCATCATTATGCTTACAGTGCCTCTTGCACTTGCGGGCGCATTTCTAACGCTCAGTATATTTGGGCAGACGCTTAATATATTCAGCGAAATCGGAATTATTGTATTAATAGGATTGGTGACAAAAAACGGAATTCTGATTGTGGAATTTGCCAATCAGAAAAGAGAACTTGGAATGGATGCCATGCAGGCAGCAAGAGAAGCTGCTGCTGCCAGATTGAGGCCAATTCTTATGACCAGCCTGGCAACGATATTGGGCGCGGTTCCCATAGCCTTTGCAATAGGAGCTGGATCTAAAAGCAGAACACCGATGGGGATGGTAATTATCGGAGGATTATTATTCTCTCTGGTGCTTACACTTTATGTAATACCTGCTATCTATACTTATCTTTCAAGAAAGCATACACCGGTAAATAAAACAGATTATAATTCTTAAATCTTTATGGGCGGAATCAATATCTTTATCATCTTATTTCTCCTCACTTTCAGCGCCGGAGCTCAAGACACATTAACGCTGGAACAGGCAATAGAACTGGGTCTAAAGAATAATTATTCCATTATCATTTCAAAAAATGCCGAGCATATTGCAAAGAACAATAATTCAATAGGAGTTGCCGGATTTCTTCCGCAGGTTAATGCGAGCTTCAATGATGCATATAACAAACAAAATACAAAAGCAATTTCAGCAGTAACAGGGCAGGAGAAAGTGGGCACAGGAGTAAAATCGAATATCATTACTGCGAATGCATTGGTCAACTGGACTATTTTTAATGGTTTCAATGCCTATATTAATAAAAGCAGATTACAAGAGTTACAGAGTGCTGGCGAATCGCAGGCAAGGATGAATATTGAAAATACAGTCGATCAGATTATTGTTACTTATTTTGCGATTGTACAACAGCAAAAGATGATCGTTGTGATACAGGAGGCGATCAACTTATCTCTGCAACGTCTTAAACTGGCTGAAGCAATGAAGAGCATAGGCACAGGTTCGGACCAGGCAATATTACAGGCTACGGTTGATGCAAATGCTGACAGCGCCAGGCTGGTACAGCAAATCTCAAATGTTGTAAACTCCAAGGCGGATTTGAACAGGTTATTAGCCAGGGACCCGGGAACTCTATTTGAAGTAAAAAATAATATTGAGATCAATACCTCTTTAACATTTCCAGATCTGCAGGAAAAGCTCGACAAGCAAAATGCACAGCTATTGGTTTCCCGTGCAAATGTAAATGTGGCTCGTTACACGATTGATAATATAAAGACACAATATTCTCCACTAATCAATTTATTCGGAGGTTATAATTACAGCAAAAACGTGACTCCATTTGGTGCCCAGTTATTTAACCAGTCTAACGGACTTACTTATGGACTCACCGCTTCCTGGAATATTTTCAATGGAGGAATCACCACCACCAACCTTCAGAATTCAAAAATACTTTTACAGTCGGGCCAGATGCAATATGAAGACACGAAACTAAGCCTCCACAATGATTTATATAAATTTTTTAACAACTATAGAACCAGTATGCAACTGATAAAAATTCAGACGAATAATGTTACGAGCGCCAGAAAAGATGTTGACATCGCTATGGGAAGATACAGGTTAGGAAATATCAACGATATAGACCTTCG
>DATMOV010000314.1:0-3456 GCA_035568055.1 Cytophagaceae bacterium | reverse complement strand
AATATTCAGGCTTGATTCTTCCTCTTCAGTCATTTCTTCGAGAGGAATATAAATTGAGTGTCCCACCAGCTTTTTAATTCCGGCTTCATCGTTTACATCTTCAAATTTGACTATGGCTTTTCCAGCGGTGGTGAGCTTAAGGCTGTCAATAAAAAAAGGAATCAGTTTTTGGTTGATCTCAACAAAAACTGATTCCAGATCTTTATAATCTCCAGGATTTTTCACCTGAAGATGTATTAACACTTCGCCTTTAAACCCATGAGCCTTTTGTACTTGTCCCAGTTTAAAACAGGAATCAATGGTCATGGCAGCGATTAATATTAGTTATACATTCTGAGTTATACGTTTTAAGTTTAAACAGATTGAATCAATCTTTAACCTTAAAATTCTAATCTCTCTATTGATTGCTATTCTTCTTTTTTGTCGCCCTCAGCAGCATCATGTTCTGCTTCCACCGTAGTTGGCAATTCAGCAGCTGGTTCTGCGGCAGCTTTAGCACTTGCGGCGGCTGCATCAATAAGAGCAGCAGCAGCACTTTTTTTGCTTTGGATGGTTTCTTTTCTCTTCTCGTTGGCTGCAGTTTCCGCTTTCATTCTGTCTTTTTTAGCGGTTTCTTTCTTGCCTTTCATCTCATCTTGCTTCTTGGTTGCTGCCGTTTCCTTGCTTGACTTCCAGTCAGCCAGCTTTTTGTCAGCATCTTCCTGCTTGATAGCTCCTTTGTTAACGCCTATCTGAAGGTGCTTCTTGAACATAATGCCTTTTTCAGAAAGCATCTCTCTTACAGTGTCCGTTGGCAAAGCGCCATTCATTAACCAGCCGAAAGCTTTTTCTTCGTTAATGTTTACAGTTGCCGGGTGTGTACCTGGATTGTAGGTTCCCAATTTTTCAATGAATTTACCATCACGTGGTGATCTTGAATCTGCTACGATGATATCGTACAGTGCTAATTTTTTGCGTCCACGACGCGTTAATCTGATTTTAACTGACATTATAATTTGTTTTAGCGCGATGGAACACGTCCATCATTTCCCAAAAGGGTTACAAACTTACGGAATTTATCGGAAAATGAAAAATCAGATAATTAGATAATTGGTTAATTGTAATTGAGGCCCATTGATAAGATGGAAATATCCTATAAGAAAGCTATAATTGCCTAATTAACTGATTGAATAATTATCTAATTGGCAAATGAATCTCTGCTTTGCAACCAACAATCCCGGAAAGCTCAAAGAAATCAACACTTTGGTGGGTGATCAATATAATATACTTAGCCTGGCTGATATTGGCTGTAAAGAAGAACTTCCCGAAACACAGGATACGATAGAGGGTAACTCACTTCAGAAAGCTGAATTTGTCTGGAAAAAATATAATGTAAACTGTTTTGCCGATGACACGGGCTTAGAAGTGCTCGCGCTGGATGGCGCACCTGGCGTGATCTCCGCACGGTATGCAGGAGAAGCCTGCAACCCGGAAGACAATATGGCAAAGCTGCTCCGCGAAATGCAGGGGCTCAAAGACCGCCGCGCAAGATTCAGAACCTGCATTACCTTGATCATGGATGGATCGGTACATCAGTTCGAAGGAGTTGTAAGGGGAGATATTCTAAAAGAAAAGATAGGCGATCAGGGATTTGGTTATGATCCCATCTTCAAACCGGAAGGCCATGAGCTCAGCTTTGCCCAACTGCCTCTTGACGAAAAAAACAAAATCAGCCACAGAGGCAGAGCAGTTAAGGCGCTAATAGACTTCTTAAATATGAATGAGTAAAGAGGATTTAGGAGTTAGGGAAGATAGTCCATTGTCTATAGTCCATAGCAGGGTAACTTTTATCATATGCCGTCGACTGTGGTCTGTCGACACTGGACTAAAAACTATAAATAACCACCCCTAAATCCAAAATCCTAATTCCTTTTTCCTTAATTTCATCCAATGAACAAACCTTTTATCATCGGCGTAACAGGAGGCAGCGCTTCGGGAAAAACACTTTTTCTGAAGAGCCTGATAAAGTCGTTCAGGAAAGATGACCTTTGCATCGTGTCGCAGGATGAGTATTTTAAAAGAAAGGAAGATCAGCCTACGGATGAAAAAGGGATCAGCAATTTTGATACGCCATTTTCTATTGACGCTGATGAATTTGCTGCCGACATTAAGATGCTCAGGCAAGGAAAAATTGCAACAAGGAAAGAATACACCTTCAACAATCCGGCTTTAACTCCCAAAATCCTTACCTTTAACCCGGCACCTATAATTATCGTGGAAGGGATCTTTGTGTTTTATTATCCGGAGATCGCTAAATTGTTTGATCTGAAAATATTTATTGATGCCAGGGAGCATATCAAGCTTAGGAGAAGAATAGCACGGGATAAGGAAGAAAGGGGCTATGGCATAGAGGACGTATTATATAGGTATGAAAAGCATGTGGCTCCTACATACCAGAAATATATTAAACCATTTAAGCACGAAGCGGATTTTGTCATTCCGAATAATCTGCATTTCGATAAAGCGCTGGAAGTAATTACTGTATTCTTAAAGACTAAAATAGCATGATCAATAAATTCGCTGTGATCGGACTGGGTAAGTTCGGGACTTCTATTGCCAGAACACTGGCTTCCCGTGGAGCCGAAGTGCTCGCAATGGATGTTAGTCTTGAAAAGGTTGAAATGTTAAAGGACGAAGTCGCCTATGCAGTAGTACTGGATTCCACCGACATAAAAACGCTGAAAGCGCAAAATATAGAAAGTGTGGATGCCGCCGTGGTTGCTATCGGCGACAATTTTGAAGACCTCCTTCTCACGACAGTAATTCTTCAGGAGCTGAAGGTAAAGCGTATCATTGCCCGCGCCGGCAGTAAGCAGCAAAGGATGATCCTTGAAAAAATGGGCGTATTGGAAATTCTTTCCCCCGAAGACGAAGTTGGTAAAACTGTGGCGGAGATTCTTCTCCATCCTACCATGAAAAACTTCCTTGCCCTGCCTGACAACTATGAAATTGTTGAGATCAACACACCTAAAAAAGTAGCCGGCAGGACCGTTAAAGAAATCGCACTAAGAGAAAAATATAACCTCAACCTTATTACCATTAAAAGAATGTATGAGGAGAAAAAAGGTGATATAGTTCTCAGTGTGCCACACATTGTGGGCGTTCCAACAGGAGAAACACTTTTATATGAAACCGATATTATTATCCTGCTTGGTAAAGAAAAGGACGTAGATAAGTTTGTGGAAGTGAATTCATAGTATTGCTGGTAATGAATGTGCTTTATTCTGAACTTGTAATCCTATCAGTTCTATTTTTTATAGAACATTCAAAAAGAACTTATCCACAAAATCCCTTCAAATGTGTAAAACTTTATCAGCCAATGAATTCCTGTTTTTTACTTAAATATTAAAACATTAGCATTTATCCATTGTTATGTACCTGAAATTTAAAATCAGCTTCTTATTTATGAGATATTTT
>DATMOV010000313.1:0-4840 GCA_035568055.1 Cytophagaceae bacterium | reverse complement strand
ACATATCATTCCACTGTTCAGTATATGCTTTTTCAATCGCAGCAAGATCAAAGTTTTTGTTGTGGTAATTGTCCAGTATTATTTCAGAAAGAATTTTTGCAGAATGGATCGCCATCGCCATGCCATTCCCGCAAAGCGGCGTGATCATGCCAGCGGAATCTCCCGACATGAGAATATGATTTTCTACAGGACCCTTTTTTTCAAAACTGACCTCATTGATGACCTCGGGCTTTTCATAAAGAAATTCAGCTTTATTAAAAATATCTTTCAGATAAGGATTCTTCCACAGGATTTTTCCTTCCATGGCGGCAATGTTTCCATGTTGCTGAATATTTTCTCTGCTGCTGAGATAGCACATGCAATATTTGTCATCCTCGATTCTGGAAATGCCGCAGTATCCTTGTTTGAAATTATGCAGTGCAATTTGATCGGAAGGAAGCTTTGCTCTGATATGGTATTTTACTCCGATGTATGGAGATCTTTTATAAAAAAAATCTCTTTTCAGCGTGCGGTCAAGATTGGAGCGTTTCCCAAAAGACCCTATGACCAGATTACTTTTAATTTCCTGGCCGTCTGTGAGAAATGTTGTGAATCTTTTGTTTTTGCATTTGATATCGATGGCCTGGGTATTTAACCTGAACTCCACACCTTTGCTTAGCGCAAGCCGGTAAAGATGATGATCAAGCTTATACCTGCTAAGGCCAAAGCCGCCCATGCCAAGCTCCGCTTCAACAATACTGCCCGAAGGCGTGCTGATCAGCAATCTATTAATTGCCGATGGTTTCAGTCCGGAAACATCAGCGCCTATGGAATTGAGAAAGGGCAATGCTTCATTGGAAATATATTCTCCACATACACGGTGAAAAGGATATGATTTTTTTTCTATCAGCAGCACATTCAGGCCAGCCGAGGAAAGCCTGATCGCATTGACAAGTCCGGCAAGTCCGCCTCCTATGATCACAATATCCTTTTGCGTCTCCATTTAAAGTAAAAATCAGAAATTTAAACTTTTGTTTTGCTAAATTGTGTTTAAATAAATTATCAATGGCACTGGCATTTAAAGAATGGTCCTACGTGGTGGATGCTCTTGGCAAAGGGAAGCAGAGTATTATTTTGCGGAAGGGCGGTATCGCCGAAGAGGAAGGTGAATTTATGATAAGAGGGAATAAGTTTCTGCTTTTCCCGACCTTATTTCATCAGGCAAAAGATCAGATCAAAGAAAGCTGGCTGCCTTTTCTTGACGGTGAAAAATTTTACAGCGAGGATGGAAAAGTCAGCATTGACTTTTTTGTGGAGCTTGCTGAAAAGAAGCTCATCACAGATTGGAATGTCATCAGGAAATTGTCTTCTTATCATGCATGGAAAGAATCGGTCGTTCAGGAAAGATTTGAAAGATGGGATAAAAATGTTCACCTGCTTATTGTTCAGGTTTATAAATTAAAAGAACCGCTGATCATAGACATGCTTCCTGAATATGGAGGCTGTAAGAGCTGGGTTGAACTGCCTGACGTGATTTTGGAGGGGAAGGCTGTGATGAATAAGACGATAATATAGTGCTCTGTGCAGAGTGCGTAAATAAAAGCATTAATAATCTTTCCGATACTAACACAAAATCTGTACACTGATATTCAATAATATTTTTCCAGCACTGCACGCTGTTGTTCTCTATTGGACGCTAAGTAATTTACAAGAAGCGAAATTTTCAGATTCTATCTTCAGCATATAAAGTCCTCTGGAAAATCTTTCTATATTCAAAGTTGTTGAAAATTGTCCTGCTTGTGAAACGATTTCATTAAAAACAAGTTGACCCATCGTGTCAAAAAGAAATATTTCTGCGGCAGACTTATTTTCAAATTCTATGTGAAGTACAGATGACACCGGATTAGGAAATAATTTAACCGCAAGCTCCTGCGCTTTATAGATGCCCGTTACTGAATAATCTGTTTTAAACGTAAACCTTGTTCCATTAGCGGGTGCACAGTCGGATGTATCTGTTGCAGTAAGTGAACTGAAACTGATGCTGGTGCCCGGAGATTTAGCGCTACCTATAAGATAAATTGATGGCGCTGAATTTACATACTGATTGTTATGAGCTCCTGGCGGATTTAAACCATATTTGTAACTGCCAATTCCAATCACTGCTCCAGTGCTGTTATTAAGTGAAAATATTTGAGTATTTAAGAAGTAATGTTGCCCATAACGCATTTCTATTTTATTAGAGTCCTCGTAAAGCCAGAGCTGGAAAGAAATATGATCTACATTGTTGTTATCATAAATAAACCCTGCATTTCTCCATTCGATTTTTAATATTTTATCAGGCGAAGTTCCGCTCAACTGATAATTGATAGGAGAAATTTGTGGGTTGTTAATATCCCGGTCGATCAGGTCAGCGCCAATACTGGCATCAGCAAAAGCGCTTATTGTATATGTGATTTGCTGGTCAACCAGCTTATTATAATTCGCCAGGCTAACCAGTCCGTTAGATGAAATTGTAAGAGTATCGTGCCCTAAGAATTTAAAGCCAATGGGTATCACCCAATTTTCATCGTCCCAATAGGTAGTGCCATTCAGATTAACAGGGCTTATCAGGTCATGATATGTTGCTGCATCTTTTGAGAAAGTATAAACCTGAGAAAAACTTAGCTGTGAAATAACAAGGTTGAGCGTAAGAGCAAGTCCATATTGATAATTTATTGCTTTTTTCATAAACAGGCAAATCATGTGGCGGTTTTTATAAAATAATCCCACAACACTATACCTATACTTACCGAAATATTGAGAGAATGTTTAGTGCCGAACTGAGGGATCTCAACTATTGTATCCGAGATCTTTATAAGATCGTTTTCCACACCTGACACTTCATTGCCGAATACAAAGCAGTATTTTCCTTTTTTTTCGGGTATGAATTTTTGCAGATGAATACTCCCTGAAGTCTGTTCCAACACAATGAGCTTCCAACCATCTTTCTTTAATGCTTCAGCGGCTTCGGATGAATTCTGATGGTGCTCCCAGCTTACAGACTCTGTAGCGCCCAGCGCGGTTTTGTGTATTTCCCGGTTGGGCGGTGTACCTGTGATGCCACAAAGTAATATCTTTTCTATACGGAAGGCATCGGCAGTACGGAATGCCGAACCGACATTGTGCAGGCTTCTGACATTGTCGAGCAATATAATGACAGAATTTTTTTCCGCTTTTTTAAATTCTTCAGGCTCCAGCCGGTGAAGCTCTTCCATGGCAAGCTTGCGTTGAAAAGTGTTCAAGTGCTAATGTGTTAAAGTGTTCAAGTTTCCGTACTTAATTCTAGAAGAACAGAAATATTTGTATGGTATAATATATATTCGACGAAGATATGAAATAATGCAACCTAAGAAGCACAATCCGGCCCTTAAGGACTTTAACACATTAGCACTTGAACACTTTGAAAAGTTATTCACATCAATTCCAGGCTTCAGAGAAAAAATGTATCTTTATATCAGTACCTTTTCAGACTCTGGAACTTTAACACTTTAACACTTTAACACATTAGCACTCTAACACCCCCTTCCCCCGAAGCAACTCCTTTGATGAAGCAATACAATGCCATCAAACAAAGGTATCCTGGCGCTTTGCTGCTTTTCAGGGTGGGAGATTTTTATGAAACCTTCGGGGAGGACGCTGTTAAAGCCAGCAAGATTCTGGACATTACTCTGACTAAGAGAGGCGCTGGTTCATCCTCCGAAGTAGCACTTGCTGGCTTCCCGCATCACTCACTTGATTCATACCTTCCAAAGTTGGTAAGAGCGGGCCAGAGGGTTGCGATCTGTGATCAGCTGGAAGATCCTAAAACCGTTAAAGGGATAGTTAAAAGAGGCGTAACAGAATTGGTTACTCCGGGCGTGTCATTCAATGACAATGTCCTGGATGTAAAACGCAATAATTACCTGGCTTCTGTCCATATCAGCAAAGATTTTTCCGGGGTTTCCTTCCTGGATATTTCAACGGGAGAATTTGTCACCTCACAGGGCGATCTCCAATACATAGATAAATTGCTTCAGAGCTTCAATCCTGCCGAAGTATTGTTCTGTAAAAACAAGCGTGATGATTTCAACAGGCACTTCGGAGATAAATTCAATACTTATGCGGTGGACGAATGGGTTTTCAATCATGATTATGCTTATGAAACACTCTGCACCCATTTTGGCACGACATCACTGAAAGGATTCGGAATTGACATTCTTCCCGATGCCATTATTTCAGCCGGTGCTATATTTTTTTACCTCAACGAAACAGAACATAAAGATGTAAAGCATATTGTCAACATCTCCAGGATCGAGGAAGAGAAATATGTGTGGCTTGATAAATTTACGATCAGGAATCTCGAACTGATCTATCCTCAGCATCCCGAGGGTATTCCTTTGATCACTATTCTTGACAAAACGCTAACCCCCATGGGCTCGCGCATGCTTAAAAAGTGGATGGTGCTTCCGCTGAAAGAGATCAGCCCGATTCAGGAAAGATTAAATGTCGTGGAGTCGCTGGTGAATGATCAGGAACTGCAGGCTTCCATACAAAATAATTTAAAAAATATCGGAGACCTGGAAAGACTCATCTCCAAGGTAGCGGTAAGAAGGGTAAATCCACGTGAGATGCAGCAGCTCCGTAAGGCGCTCGAACAGGTTAAGCCTCTGAAAGAAACCTTAAGAAACTCAGAGAATATTTCTTTGAAAAAGATATCGGATCAGTTGAGCCCCTGCGAATTCCTGGTGGAAAAAATTAACAACGAGCTCAAGCTTGATCCTCCTTATCTTACCAACCAGGGCAACCTTATCAAAGAGGGAATACACGCCGAACTCGACGAGTT
>DATMOV010000312.1:0-3069 GCA_035568055.1 Cytophagaceae bacterium | reverse complement strand
GCTATGAACGGAATACCGGAACAGATCACGGTAAGCGTTGCTTTCAGCAATAGATTTTCTGTAGAAGCCATCGAAGCCTTATATGAAGGAATGCAGACAGCCTGTGATAATTATAAAGTGGATCTGGTTGGCGGCGATACTTCATCATCTAAATCCGGGTTAGTGATATCCATTACAGTTTTGGGTAGGGTGAAACCTGAAAAAATATCTTACAGGAGCGGTGCTCAGGTAAATGACCTGATCTGTGTGACCGGTGATCTGGGTGGTGCCTTTATGGGGCTGCAAATACTGGAAAGGGAAAAACAGGTTTTTCTTACCAATCCGGAAATGCAGCCAGAACTTGAAGGCAAAAATTATATTATAGAAAAACAGCTTAAGCCTGAAGCGCGGATGGATGTGATCTATGAATTAAAAGAGCTGGGGATTGTGCCCACTTCCATGATCGATATCTCCGATGGCCTTGCATCCGAGCTTTTGCATATCTGTAAAAGCTCCAAAGTAGGTGTTCAGGTATTTGAAGATAAACTGCCCATCGATCAGCTCACTTATGATACCGCGATGGATTTTAACATAGACCCGCTCACCTGTATGCTAAACGGGGGAGAAGATTACGAATTGCTTTTTACGGTGAAGCAGGAGTATTTTGAAAAAATTAAAAACCATCCTGATATCAGTATTATAGGAGTAGTAAAGGAAGAAAGTTCAGGCGCGAACCTGATTAGCAAAGGAGGCAATAAGGTGCCGCTGAAAGCGCAGGGCTGGGTGCACTTTTAAAGAAGTGTTAAAGTATTAATGGTATAATGTGCGAAAGTGTTAAAGTTTTAGCTCTGTCATAACGTATAACGTATTACTTATAACCTTCTAGTCCTCTGGGTAGGGTATAAATAAAAAGTTTGTAAAATCCGGCTCGACTATAAAGAGGCAGCAGAATTCTTCAGGGTCTTTAAAAGCGGCTTTAAAGTCTTCGGCTCTTTCTTCAGCGATTAATTTTCTCTGAATAAATTCGTCAAGAAAAGAAATATAATAGTTCCAGGAGGTGCCGTTGTGATTTTTATCAAAAATCAGTTTGCCTACAGGCAGGTCTACTTTGGCCATTGGGAATATAGGGTAAGCTGAAATTTCTCTTTTTCTCATTTGGTAAGAAGCCTCCTTGATAATGTCCGCTACTTTTATAAAATCAGCGCTTATGGTGCCGAGATATTTACCACTAAGTTCCGAATCGTTCATAAAAGTTATAAGTTGTACGTTCTAGGTTATAAGTTAAACCGGATATCAATTAATTTATAAAGCCCGCGCAAAGATAATATATAGTGAGAAATTACCTCCCCCGCAGGCTACTTAATTAGTTTCTTGTTTTTCACAACAAATAACATTGTAAAATGCAATAGTATTTATTATCCGGCAGAAAGCCTACCAATATTGTATCAATTGATGCTGAGTTTAACCAGAGGCCAATTTTGGCACTTATAAAAATTTCGCCATTAGTGTAGATGCTTTCATGAAATCATCGCTGACATTTGCAATCAAGTCCGCAGTGAGCATTTTTTGTTTACTTCTGTAATTCTGACTTTATTTTCTGAGTTTATAAAATTGTGTTACTTCTTTTAGTTACTCTGACTATAACTAATCTTACCGTATTTACCCGCATGAAAATCTCTGTACGCCTGGGTAATTTCAAGTTGTGTGTTCATCACAAAAGGACCTTCAGCTATAATTGGCTCAGCATATTTTTCACCGCCAAATATAATAATGTCAATGGCAGCTTCGGAGCTGTTATTGATCTCTATCGTTCCTCCGTTTCTGTCAAATTCAATGAATTCGCCTGCCTTGAATTCATTGTCGTTAATCACAGCATTATTAGCCGGAAGAAAGACGGCATATTCCAATCCGTTTTCTGTTGTGAGGGAAAATTTTTTTCCTGCTTCTATGTGAATGTGATATAAAAGCTGCTTTGAATAATTGGGGATTTTAGAAATCAAATTTTCATATTCGCCCACAATTACTTTAATCCATCCTCTTTCATCACTCAAATTTTGTTGCGGAACATTGTTTGCTTGTATAGCAAGATATTCCGGTGATTCCGCTTTGTTCTTTGATGGAAGATTAATCCAAAATTGAAAACCGTGAGTAAGCCGGTCAGGCATTTGAGAATCAACATTCAGATTTTCGTCATGAATAATTCCATTGCCGGCTTTCATCCACTGTGCTCCTCCGGAACTTACCTTGGCGTAATTTCCTCTGCTGTCAAAATGTTCACCTTCACCATTAAGAATATAAGTCAAAGTCGCAATACCTCTGTGAGGGTGTGCGCCAGTTCCGGCTTTTTTAATTGGTTCGTTGACTGTGTGTCTGGTAGGCGGGATATAATCAAGAAACACAAATGGACCTACTGCGTCAGCATACCTGTTAGGTAACATGCGGTAAATAATATATTCGCCAATGTCGGCCCTACGCCCTTGTGTTGAGAAACTAATTTCTTTTTTCATTTTTTAATACTGATTACTCTCTGACAATCAATTTTGATCCGGAGATATTTTTATTAACTATTCGACTTAAGTAACAGATAATCTACTTTTCAAATATTGAACGAACACATCCTCTTCCCAATCTCCATTATATTTTTTTCCATTAATATAGAATGAAGGCGTGCTATTTACCCCGCTTCTGACCCCGCTTTCAATATCCTCTTCCACTTTAGCTACGATTGTATTTTTCTGAATATCTTTTTTAAAGCGTTCTAAGTCCACACCAATTGTTTTAGCATAAAAAAATAAACTGCCTAAATCCAATTCTTGCTGGTTCTCAAACATAATATCATGCATCTGCCAGAATTTGTGTTGCAATCCGGCAGTTTCTGCTGCCAAAGCAGCATTGAAGGCATCAGGGTGCATTTCTGACAACGGGAAGTTTCGAAATACAAATTTCAAATCTACACCCAATCTTCGCTGCACATTTTTTATTATCGGGTAAGCACGGCCGCAATGAGGACATTGATAATCTCCATATTCTACTAATTCCAGCGGAGCCGTAATATTTCCCTGGATGTGATCTTTGCTGTTTACGGGAGGT
>DATMOV010000311.1:0-3775 GCA_035568055.1 Cytophagaceae bacterium | reverse complement strand
TAAGCCTCTCCTTTATAATATGAAAAAGCAATCCCTACCAGTTTTGCTTCAACCGCTTCGAGGCTGGTAGTTTCTGTATCAAAGCAAAATTCCTCCTGCTTGTCCAGATAGGCGATAAGACTGTTGATCAAAGCAGGAGTGTTGATGATATGGTAATCATGGACTACCGTGTTGACTGTATCAAGTGATACTTGCTCCTCGGCGGATTCTTCTTCCACTGCTACTTCTGCTGCTCCTCCGAACATATCCATCTGAGCTTCATCTTTTTTCTTCTTCGGCTTTATAGTCTCAGCCCTCTGAACTTCCTGATCATTCCCTTCACCTAAAATTCGTTTCTTGATCGTTCTGAATTCAAGCTCATCACATAATGCCGAAAGAGGGTCTTTAAATGGCTCCTTTATAAGGAAGTCATCTTCATTAAATTCTATAGGCACATTGAGATGTATAGTAGCCAGCTCCTTTGAAAGTATACCTTGTGCACCAAACTGAATTACATTCTCTTTCAATTTTCCTTTGAGCAGTTCAGCATTGGCGACGAGATTTTCAACGGTGTCAAATTCCGCGATAAGTTTCTGAGCAGTCTTTTCTCCAATACCTGGGATGCCCGGTATATTGTCAACTGTATCGCCCTGAAGGCCCAATATATCCCTTACCTGATCCACTCTTTTTATTCCGAATTTTTCCAGCACTCTTTTCACATCATACACCTCATGTCCGTTACCCATGTAAGACGGCTTGTAAAGAAAAACACAATCGTTGACCAGCTGGCTATAATCTTTGTCCATAGTCATCATGTATACCTGGAAGCCCTGTTTGCAGGCCCTTGCTGATAATGTTCCTATCACATCATCTGCCTCAAAGCCATCAAGTCCTATCAATGGGATCTGCATGCATTCCAGCAATCTTTTGATGTATGGAATGGCTATGGAAATATCTTCGGGCTGCTCCTGGCGATTGGCCTTATATTGTTCGAAATTGGTATGCCTGAAAGTCGGGGCGGCAGTATCGATAGCCACCCCAATGTGCGTAGGCTTTTCTTTGTTGAGCACTTCCAGCAAGGAATTCGTGAAGCCAAGTACAGCACTGGTATTGATCCCTGTGGATGTAATGCGGGGAGTTTTGCTGAAAGCAAAATGCGCACGATAGATCAATGCCATCGCGTCTAAAAGAAATAATTTTTTTGTATCACTCATGAATGGGTGGTATGGTAAACAGTAAAAGAAGAACCTGATTTTTTTATAAATAATTCCGTACGCTTTTAAAAAGTACGCATCAATATAAAGTTATATTCCGAAATTGTGCCAATGAAATTTCCTTTGTCTTTATTCACAGGCATCGGAGTGAGATCCGCCCTTATGCTGAAAGCTCCCCTTGATAGTGGCGTAAAACTTATCTGGGCCATTACCGATGGACAAATGATGGTGGATGTGTAAGCACCTATATATGTGAGGGGGGTAGAAAAGCCTGAAAATCGGCCGCCTATCCCAATGGCGGCTCCAAATTCTTTCAAAGTTTCTTTAGAAGACCCCGCGCCATATCTCATAGTCATGTACACGGGAAGATCTCCGGAAAATGAGCCATAAGAAAAACCTAAGCCCGCATTCGGATTTACACCTATATAAAGCTCTTCCTTCAATTGTTTCAGGGGAATGTATGCTGAAAACAAAAGGTTAAATATTAAGGGTGACTGGTCAACAGAAGAAATGAGATACTGGTCTTGATAGATGCCTTTTAATCTGTATAGGATTACTCCGGAACCTAGTTGGAATTCCTGAGCAAAAGCATTCACTGAAGAGCTTAACAGCAGAATAAGAAATAATTTTTTCATATTTATTATCGATGAATTTTTTCCTTTTTTTAAGATACGGAAGGGTTCAACGCGCTTTTAAATAATTTTTAACCGGCAATGAATAATTTAGTTTAAATTTATCCACGATCTTTCTTTTAAATTTAGAAATAAAATGGCAATAATTAAAGCAGTAAAAGGAATAGAGCCACGTTTCGGAACAAACGTTTTTCTCGCAGAAAATTGTACTGTAGTAGGCGAAGTTGTTATGGGAGATGATTGCACAGTATGGTTCAATGCGGTGGTAAGAGGCGATGTCCATTACATTCACATTGGCAATAAAGTAAATATCCAGGATGCAGCAATTATACATTGCACATACCAAAAGGCCCCTGTCAATATCGGGAACAATGTATCCATCGGTCATCGCGCCATAGTACATGGCTGCACACTTGAAGACAATGTACTCATAGGCATGGGAGCAATTGTCATGGACCATGCGCATATAGAGAAAAATTCTATCATCGCCGCGGGATCTGTGGTGCTCGAAAATACAAGGGTGGAGTCGGGAAGTATTTATGCAGGCATCCCTGCAAAAAAAGTAAAGCAGCTGAGCCAGGAACAGACCCGGGATCTGATCGAAAGGATCGCCAATAATTATGTGATGTATGCAGGCTGGTTTAAAGAATAATAAAAATACTGCATCAGGCCGGGAATTGAAATACGTCCTGTTGTTTTTCTCCGTGCTTTTTTGCCTTCTTAACCTCCACCTATGGCTGTTAAGCTATTCTGAATTCATTAATTTCTGGGCTGAAAGCTTTAGCGTATCAGACAGATTAAGTAAGATCAGGGAATCATTCAGCCCATACAATTATTTTATGCTGAGAATTCATGCGCTGGCATTTCAGATAATTTTGTGCACCGCATTGATATATGTCTTTAAAAAATCAATGAAATCGCCGCTTTTGTCTGGAGAAGCTATGCATTCCTTTAGCTCTGTATTTCACTCCATCTCAAATAGATTTAAAGCATTATCCAAAGCTCAGAAATTTTTCCTCTGTTCCGTCTTCGCAATTTTTATGACGCAAAATATCCTTTTGCTATTTTATCTTCCATTCGACATAGATGAGATCTGGTTATATATGGCCTTCAAAAATAAAAATCCGGTTTTCACTTTGTTATGGTACCC
Source organism: Cytophagaceae bacterium (assembly GCA_035568055.1). GTDB lineage: Bacteria > Bacteroidota > Bacteroidia > Cytophagales > Cytophagaceae > DATMOV01. The sequence goes on along the minus strand of DATMOV010000311.1, from coordinate 800 downwards.
GATCCCCGGCAATCATATCCTTTATTCCTTTCTGGCACATAGTATTTTAAAGATTGACAGCAGTTTTCATTACCTGATAAGGATTCCCGCTGTCCTCGGCAGTGCGGTATCTTTCGTGGCATTATTCTTTCTTCTTAATGACCTATTCAAATTCCGCATAGCTATAATCGGATTAATAATATTTTATTCATTTAGTCCTATTATCTATTATAGTGTAGCAGCCCGTGGTTACAGCTTTAATATTCTTTGCACGCTCGTTCTGATATGCTCTGTGTACAGAATTATATTTTATAATGACAGAAGATTCATCTATATAGGAATTATTGCTTCGGTCTTCGGGATATTTTCTATCCCAACATTCATTTACAATTTAGCCTCAGTAATGGCCTGCTGGCTGATATTTATATTGTTTTATAAAAAGTCAACCTTCAGGTTACTTATACAATTTAACCTGGCAATTTTTTTGTTGAGCTATTTACTTTATCAGCCAACTTTTATCTTCAGTGGATATTCAGCCGTTTTCAAAAACGGATATGTCGTTTCTAAAAATATTCATGAAATAGCAGCAACTTTCGGGAGCCATTATTCGGAAGCCGCGGCATGGCTCATCAGCGGACATACCTTTGATATTTTTATAATCATTTCGGCAATAATACTGGGAGCCATTTTTGTATTTTTTACCCGAAACACAGAACACGCATTCATGCTTATACTATCTGTTGTATTATTAATATTTCCGTATGGATTCGGTTTACTGCAAAGAGTATTGGTACCGCCTGCAGTGCTCTGCTATACATGCT
>DATMOV010000310.1:0-3716 GCA_035568055.1 Cytophagaceae bacterium | reverse complement strand
CGATCGCTACTCCCTGCGCCCTGCCCAACTTTAGCATTGACTGGATATTTTTTCCATAGAAGGGAGCTTCAATAGCCATTTCATCAGGCATGTATTCTTCTATGAGTTGTATCGTCCTCTCAAAGATTTTACTTAATTTTATCGCATGATCAGGATATTTATTAAGATGGATAACGCCATATTGTATGAGCTTTAATTCATTCTGCTTCACAAGTATGAGCCCATATCCCATAATGCTGGTTCCAGGGTCGATACCTAAAATTATTTTTTCCTGCGGTGACTTTTTTGCATTGCCGGCCATTCATGCAATATAGCCAATATCAGATTGAAAAATACAGCCAGCAGAAACCGTTCTTCAGCCTTCATTAAGATTAGCATATTTATCATTGCCGCCATCTTTCTTTATTTTCTGGTGAGAAAAAAAGAAAACTTCGCCGGAGATCTTTTGCACGCCTTATTTTCACTTGATAATTTATCAAATCCGCTGTTCCTTATTTCAGTTTTTCTTTTTCCGGTCAACTGGGGGCTTGAAGCATGGAAATGGAAATTTCTGCTCAGTAAAATTGAGCAGGTGAGCTTTCTTAAAGCATTCCGGGGCATTTTAACGGGTGTGACTTTCGGGGTTATCACGCCTTTAAATCTTGGAGATTATGCCGGAAGGATTCTGCAGCTTGAAAATCCAGAGAGGATCAAAGTTATCGGTGCAATCTTTCTCAGCCGCATCGCTCAATTTTTCAGCACACTGCTCTTCGGGCTTGCTTCCATTATTTTTATCATTTTCAAGAGCAGCGGCAATTCATCACAAAATATAAAAGATTTTTATTCACTTATATTCTTCCTGGCAGGGCTTGCCATGGCTGCACTGATATTTTTATTGTTTCTTTTTTCGGTTCATCAGCAGATATTATCTTCATTGAAAGAGTCAAAGCTTTTCAGGCCGGTATACCAATATTTTGAAATACTAAAGCTCTATTCCTTTAAAGATATATTGTGTGTGGTGATTCTTTCTCTGCTGCGATACCTTGTATTTTCTCTGCAATTCGTTCTGCTGCTCACCTTTTTCAAAGTCAGCGAAGATTTATTTTTTCTTTTTATGGGTGTCTCCTTTATATTTCTGGTGAAATCAATTGTCCCAACGGTACTTGATCTGGGGGTAAGGGAAACGGCGGCAGTTTACTTTTTTACCTTTTTTAATATCATTGACAATAGCAGCATTCTGTATTCAAGCCTTGGGCTTTGGATCATTAATATCATGCTACCGGCAGTGTTGGGAATGCTCCTGATTTTCAGAATAAAACTATTCACCAGATAATGGAAATCTTCTTTTTTATATTGTCCATTGCTTATCTGGCTCTTCTGATTTCCTTTTTTATTTCCTGGAAAAAAATCAGGTTCAGTAAATCCCCGGAAGCTATTCCTTCTACATTTATTTCTATAGTGGTAGCCGTAAGGAATGAAGAAAAAAATATAGCAGGGCTTTTGAAAGACCTGAATGCTCAAACTTATCCGCCTTCCTTATTCGAAGTGCTTATTATTAATGATCACTCTACTGATACTACCGCCGATATTGTTAAATCATATATATCCAAAGTAAAGTTTCGCTTAAGCATTGAGATTCCGGATACATCGGGTAATAGCTCCTATAAGAAGAAATCTATACAAACAGGAGTAGCCCTTAGTAAAGGAACCCTCATTGTTACGACAGATGGAGATTGCAGGGTTAGCAGCGAATGGCTCAGCAGCATTGAAGATTTCTATCAGCAGACAGGTGCTAAGTTCATCTCTTCACCGGTGGTTTTTTTCAAGGACGAAGGCTTATTTAAAAAAATGCAGAGCATAGAATTCGCGAGCCTGATCGGAAGCGGCGCTGCCTGCCTGAATATGGGCATACCCAATATGTGCAATGGCGCGAATATAGCGTATGAAAAACAGGCATTTATGGAAGTGGATGGGTTTCAGGGTAATGAAGAAGTTCCTTCCGGCGATGATGAATTTCTGATGCATAAGATATTCAGGAAATATCCGGATAAAGTTTTGTTTTTGAAAGCTGCGAATGCAGTGGTATTCACAGAAGCTAAAGAAACCTTAACGGAATTTTTTGAGCAGCGAAAAAGATGGGCGAGCAAATGGGGAAGCTATACCTATTTAAATATCAAAGTTCTCGCAGTCTTTATATTTCTTTATAATCTGAGCTTACTGATTATAGGGATCATGACTATGGCGGGCAAATACCCTCCAACACTGTTTCTATTACAACTTTGTCCTAAATTACTTTTGGAAACATTATTTCTTGCTGATATTCTGAGGCTTTCCGGAAAAAAATTAAATTTCTTTTTATTCTTAGGACTGCAACTGCTATACCCTGTGTATATTGTAACTATTGCTATAATAAGCCGCATAGGAGGCTATAACTGGAAGGGAAGAAAGATCAGGTAATTAATCAGTCCTTTTTTATTTGTATTTTCAATCATATACTTCGTATTTTTATATTATGACTGATCCTGAGTTTGATATTATGGATGAGCTTTACTTCATCTCGCCATTTGAGGAATTGAAGAAAAATCTTTCCATCGAAGAATCAGAGCTTGTGAACGCGCTTCACGCCCTTATTCAGAAAGGTTGGGTTAAATGTCTTGAAAAAGAAACAGATGATGAGCTTGAGGTAGCGGATAACTTTAAGGCAGAATTTAAAAAATATAATTATCTTGCTACAAAAGCGGGCTTACTGGCACACAACAGTAAATAAAGTATGCGGGAAGGTAAAACGAAAAAAAAGATCAAAGGACCGGGCTACTATGTAAAGAAGAGATTACAGGGTAACAAACCTGCTATGATCGGCCTGGCTTTTATTGTGCTTGCTCATACCATCGCCTTTCTGGGCTATCTTATCATGCCCGACCAAACGCCTAATGCCAACGACAGCTCAGTATTGATCAAGAAAAAGCCGGTAGGTTTTCATGTAAAGATATTGAAAATCATGAAAAACCGTGAAGTGGAAAAAGTCAATCTGATCAAAAAAATGTATATGGGGCAGGAGAGTGAGTACACGATCATACCGGTGGATACGTGTTTTGTAAAAAATATGTATATCCATTATTCACAATATGGCAAGCCTAAATATTTTGATTCTATTCCCCTTATTGCCACAGTACTTCCTTTGTATATAGGAACTTCCGAAAAAATGCTTGGTGATCCTGGGTTAAACTATAAAGTTGAGGGAGACAAAATTAGTTATGTTGATAGGGAAGGAGAACTGCATACATTCACCACTAAGCAGCTCGAAGAAAAATTTTATGAAGACAATCTGGAAGACAGAAGATTTTTACTTGGAACGGATAAAGCCGGCCGGGATATTCTGAGCCGACTTCTTTTTGGTACCAGGATCTCGCTGGCTATTGGTTTTATATCTGTGCTTATATCATTGTTTGTGGGGGTTACATTGGGCGCATGCGCCGGATTTTTCGGTGGTTTTATTGATAATATGATTATGTGGCTGATGACTGTGGTATGGTCAATTCCCGGCATCATGCTTGTGATTGCTATTAGTCTCGCGTTGCAGAGCAAAGGGATATGGGTGGCTTTTGTTGCGGTGGGGCTTACTATGTGGGTGGAAGTTGCAAGGGTTGTAAGAGGGCAGATTCTCACGATTAAGGAAAAGCTTTATGTAGAAGCCGCCAAGGCTCTCGGAATTAGAAACGGCAGGATCATTTTCGTAC
>DATMOV010000309.1:0-7121 GCA_035568055.1 Cytophagaceae bacterium | reverse complement strand
CTTTCCGGTATAATAACCGGCATATTATCCTTGGGTACAATTTTATTTTTCTTCACAGAAGCATAATCATCAACCTGTGAAAAAGCACCGCCGCTGATAAAAACTATGCAAGCAAAAGCTACGGTACGAATTAATAATGTTAATGTGCCCTTCATACTCCTTCTCCTCTTTCTAAATGCTGCAATACATAAAATTGCGGCATCAACCCATAAAAATAACCGGGAGGAAAGAGGTATTGTTATGATGGTATATAGGGAAGCAAATTTCCATAGCCGAAGCGAATGGCAATGAAACATTCAGGCAGAGATCGCCTGAATTTGTTCCACAAAAAAAGCTGTCTACCCTAGGCGATAGCTTTATATAATATAATTTAACAATAAGAGGGTGCTACTTTACCTTTTCCAGTTTTTCAATCTTTTCTGCCTTTTCTGGCTTTTCAATCTTCTCACCTTTTTCTTCAATTTCCTCTAGCGGATTTTGAAGCCCTCTGATTTTTGCCCTGATCTCAGCTTCAATTTTCTCAGCCATTTCGGGATTGTCAAGCAATAAATCCTTTACTGCGTCTCGGCCCTGACCAAGCTTATTACCAGAGTATGCGAACCATGAGCCTGATTTTTGGATGATATTCATTTCAACACCCAGGTCAAGGATCTCTCCGATCTTAGAAATTCCTTCACCATACATAATATCAAATTCGATCACTTTAAAAGGTGGCGCTACTTTATTTTTCACCACTTTTACTTTGGTTCTGTTACCTATAATATTATCTGCACCCTCTTTGATCTGTCCAATCCTTCTGATATCAAGCCTTACAGAGGCGTAAAATTTTAAAGCATTTCCGCCGGTAGTAGTTTCAGGGTTACCGAACATGACACCGATTTTTTCTCTTAATTGATTGATGAATATGCAGCAGCATCCGGTTTTGCTGATAGTGCCTGTAAGCTTTCTTAATGCCTGTGACATTAGTCTTGCCTGTAAGCCCATTTTGCTTTCTCCCATTTCGCCTTCAATTTCCGCTTTCGGCACCAGGGCGGCTACGGAGTCAATGACAATGATGTCTATGGCGCCGGAGCGTATCAGATGCTCCGCTATCTCTAAGGCCTGCTCGCCATTATCGGGTTGAGAGATCAGCAGGTTTTCTGTGTCTATGCCAAGTTTCTCAGCATAAGCTTTATCGAAAGCATGCTCCGCATCAATGAAGGCAGCCATTCCGCCCGCTTTTTGTGCTTCCGCTATGCAGTGCATACTTAAAGTTGTTTTTCCTGAAGATTCAGGCCCATATATTTCAATGATCCTACCACGTGGAATTCCTCCTATGCCAAGAGCGATGTCTAGTCCGAGTGAACCGGTTGATATGGCCGGTACATCCACTACTTTTTCATCGCTAAGCTTCATGACTGTTCCTTTTCCATAGGTTTTTTCCAGTTTATCAATGGTAAGCTGTAGGGCTTTAAATTTTTCTGAGTTTTTGTTCATGATTACTGTTTTTAGGTTGCGGGACAAAACTAACAGGTGTAAAATCAATTAGCAAGCTTTTTGCTAAAATAATTAGCAAATTGTTATTAACAATTAATTAATATATTGATAAACAGTTATTTGTATAAAACTTCATAAGCTTTCAAAAAATCTATGAAGAAAATTATCATAGAAATAACATTTTTTTAACAAAAGGAAAGATTCTGCAGTTTGCAATTACTAAATCATCCAAAAACATAAAAATGAAAATAAAAACTAAAGTTAAATTACCGGTATTGCGCATGTTTCAATTGGGATTAATAAATCAGTTTTTTACAGGTTTCTTTTTAGTATTTATTTTAATGGCTGCTTCAGCCTGTAAAGACAAAGAAAATACACCTGCGCCATCGTTGACGGGTTATCAACAGGTGACTCTTGTTTCTGACACGGCAGGCTATAGTGCTGCAAGAATTGATACGAACTTGGTCAATGCATGGGGTATTGCCATTGGTGCGACAGGGAATTTATGGATTAGCGCCAATCATAAAGGACGTTCCGTAATTTATGACAGAAATGGTATTACTCAGCTGCCGCCGGTTGCTATACAGCATAATACAGGCGCACCAACCGGAGTTGTTTATAATACCACTTCGGTTTTTATGATTCCCGCCAATAGTGAAATAAGCAAATTTATTTTTGCGGGCGAAGATGGCACTCTTTCTGGGGTATCGCATTGGCACCATCCGGTTTTGGCCAATTTAAGAATGCAATACTTATAGGTAACTTCGGTGATGGACACATTAATGCTTATGATTCTACCGGGGTAAGCCTGGGGCAATTGAATGATAATGGGACCACTATCACCATTGAAGGTTTGTGGGCGATTGCTTTCCCGCAAAATAATATTCCCGCCGGGAATCAAAATCAGCTCTTTTTCACCGCTGGCCCCAAAGACGAAAACCATGGCTTATTCGGGTATATAAATGCAAGATAATTATCCATAAGTTATTTTATCCAATAAAGGGCTTAAGTATAACTTAAGCCCTTTATTTTTTTATTTGAAAATCCAGAAAGGCTAAACTTCTGTTTGTCAAAATAACCTTATAAAAGCACTTGATGATTTTTTTCTGGCTGAGCCGTCATGTCAAATTTAATATTGAAAACTATTCAAAGTATATTTGTCAATAGTCATTAATTCTATTTTCCTGATTTATGGAAAAGCGAACTGAATTTTCTTCTGAAATGTATATCAACAGTAGGTCAGTGTTTTTATTTTAAATATGAGTAAGCAAGAGTGAAACGAAAGATAGTATTTAGTTCTGTAGTATTTTTGCTGTTTATCACTATCTGGCAATTTGAGCTATTATCTTATGGGCTCTCGCAAGGCTTTGGCCAGTTTTCTATTATTTGGAAAGCTAAACCTATTGAAGAGGTTTATAAAGATCCCGCCTTTCCCGATTCATTAAAAGCCAGATTAAAGTTGATACAGGAAATCAAGCAATTCGCTTTTGATTCACTCGGAATAAAATATTCCGGGAATTATTCTTCAATATATGATCAGAAGGGTAAGCCGCTATTATGGACTCTCACTGCCTGTAAGCCTTTTCAACTCAAAGCTCATGAATGGAAATTTCCTTTGATCGGGAGTTTTTCTTATAAAGGATTCTTTAACTATGATCAGGCAGTGGCAGAAGAAGAGATTATCCGGAAGGAAGGATTCGATACATCCATCGACGAAATAGCAGGCTGGTCTACACTAGGCTGGTTTAATGATCCTGTTTTATCTGATATGCTTTACAGATCTCCCGGCAGTCTGGCCAACCTTATTATTCATGAACTTACCCATGGCACTTTATATGTTAAAGACAATGTTGATTTCAACGAAAACCTTGCAAGTTTTGTAGGTGACAGAGGTGCTATTATGTTCCTGGAGCATAAGTATGGGAGTGCCTCCAAAGAATATATGCAATATCAGCAAGGAAGGATCATCTCAGACAAGTATTCCGCTCTTGTATTATCAAGCGCAGAAAGGCTGGATAGTTTATATAATTCTTTTAACAATGGGCTTACTAGACAGGAGAAGATCGCGAAGAAGAAAACGGTGATGGATGAAATCACACAGGATCTCAGAAATTTTCCAGGATACTCCGGAAAGAAAAACCTTCATTTTGAAGAAGAGTTAAAAAAGATCAATAATACCTATTTCATGGATTTTAAAAGATATAGAAAAGATCAAACCTATTTTGAAAAAGAATTTATCACTAAATTTAAATCAGATTTCAGGAGTTATCTTGCATACTTAAAAGAGAAATATCCTTCTATATAACAGCATGATATTTATCTGGTATATGCTTTGTAAGACTTGTTGAATATACTTTTAAAATGAAAAACTATTTGAGATTCATTATTCCTGTCATGTTGTTTGTAACATTTGGCTTTACTTTCCGTGAGCAGGGAAATGTATATGATAAAAATGTGTTTGGATGTGGCGAGAAGCTTGAGTTCAGGGTGCATTATGGATTTATCAATGCAGGAGAGGCCACCATACAGATTTATCCTCAAATGTATAAGGTAAACAACCTGGTTTGCTATAAAGCAGAAGTAAGCGGAAGATCTGTGGGAGCCTTTGACCTGGCTTTGCGCATAAGGGATGAATGGGTGACATATATGGATACATCCACCACTAGCCCTCAGAAATTTTACAGAGATGTTGAAGAGGGGAAATACCGTCTTAAAGAATTTGTACACTATGACTATGCTAAAGATGTTGCCACGGTTGACCGGGAAGGGAAAAACGGAAAGGATAAAAGCAGGAAGGAGTATGCTATTACTAAAGATGTACAGGATATAGTAAGTGGCTTTTACTTTCTAAGGACAATAAATTTTAACAAGATGAAGGTGGGAGACACGATCAGAACAATAGCATTCTTTGAAGACAAGACCTATGATTTTCGGATCAGATTTCTGGGCAAAGGCATTATTGATACTAAATTTGGAGAGATATCAGCTATCAAGCTAAGCCCTATTATGCCTGACAATAAGCTGTTTGAAGGAGGATCTTCCATACGTATGTGGATCTCGGATGATAAAAATAAGATCCCTGTAAAAATTGAAGCGGATATGTTTGTAGGAGCAGTTGAAATGGATTTAAAGAGCTACCGGGGACTTCGATACCCCATTACTTTCAAAGACTAAATTATCCTTTACGGATAAATCTTATTATTTTTGATATTATGAATCCTATGACTTTTTTTAAAGAAACACTTATTGTATCTCTGTGCTGCCTACTTTTAATATCCGGTTGTGAAGCCGGCAGTATCCGCATCAAAGGTGAACTTCAGCATCTCCAAAATAATAAGTATGTCTATTTGTATCAATACTTCGGCCAAGAGATCACAAAAATTGATTCAGCGCTGCTCAATAACGGGCAGTTTGAATTTAACCCTAAAAAACCTTTGCCCCGGGGATTTTACAGAATTGGCGTGAGCAACACTTTGTCGGTTATAGTGATTTTGGGAAATGAAAGCCCTGAGATCAAAGCAGACCTCAATGATATTTCGGGAACTACTATTATATCAGGTTCTGAGGAAAATGAATTATATAAAGGATTTCTTCAATTTAATGAAAAGTTCAATCGTGCCGGGGCTCAGATACAAACCGAGGCACAGGCTTTAGGAAATCCACAGCAGGTGAGTGTGAGTGATACAGCCGCATATAACGGAGCAATCCGCAAACTCCAGACCCGGGTGGATTCAATCACCGCAGATAAGAAAAAATATTATGATGAGATTCTTAAAAAACACAAGACATTATATATCTCCAAGGTAGTTGAAATGTTTAGCGATGAATCATCAAAAGAAAATTTCTTCACTCCCACCATCATGAAAGACACTGAACTTTCTCATGGCGATCTGCTTTCCACGAGGTTCAGTGCTTATCTGCAGAAGTATGCAGGGAATAGTCTTGAATTGGCAGAAGCAGAGTCAAGAGAACTTTTGAAAAAGGAATGGGCACCGCAGAATAAAGAAGTGATATATCTTACCCTCATTAAATTATTTTTTCAATACGACCAGGATTTTTCCAGGAACCAGCTTGCTGAATACGTGAAAGAATTTCCTGCTTCAATACATTGCAGGAAGCTTCTTTCGGAAATCCCTAAAGGCCCGCCAGCTATTGGGGAAGCGGCTCCCGAACTTATGCTTGCTGATACAACAGGAAAAACAGTCGCTCTCTCATCGCTGAAAGGTAAAATTGTGCTGATAGATTTCTGGGCTTCCTGGTGCAGGCCATGCCGCATGGAAAACCCGAATGTGGTAAAAGCTTACGATAAATATAAAGATGCGGGCTTTACGGTTTTCAGTGTTTCACTGGATGATAATAAAGCCAATTGGGTTAGAGCAATTAAAGCCGACAATCTGAAGTGGAATTCTCATGTTTCCGACCTGAAGGGCTGGCAATCCGCTGCCGCAAAGCTTTACGGTGTCAATGGCATTCCCTCTACTTTTTTGCTTGACCGCGATGGCAGGATCATCGGTAAGAATCTTCGTGGCGATGCGCTTGAAGCAAAGCTGATTGAAGTTTGCCAGAAAAAATAATATGAGCAAAAAGTACAAAGTTCTGGTAGTGGACGATGAGCCGGATATACAGGAGATGCTACAGTATAATCTTGAAAAAGAAGGCTACGAGGTAAAGACAGCGGGAGATGGCAAAGAAGCCGTAGAGACAGCGCGTAAATTTCTTCCTCACCTGATCCTTATGGATATTATGATGCCAAAGATGGATGGTATCGAAGCCTGCAGGCAGGTCAGGCAGATCAATAAGCTCAAAGATGTATTTATTATTTTTCTAACCTCCCGTTCCGAAGAATATTCCGAGATAGCGGCTTTTGACGGAGGTGCCAATGATTATATTACCAAGCCTATTAAACCCAGGGCATTGATGAGCAGGGTGTCGGCGATATTCCGTCGCGATGCCATTGAAACAAAAGATGAAATGGTAACCTTGGGCGACCTTTCCATTGATAAAACCAGTTATACCGTTTTGCTGAAAGGTAAAAAGATCATTCTTCCTAAAAAAGAATTTGAGCTGCTGTATTTTCTGGCGAGTAATCCTAATGTAGTCTATGGCAGGGAACAGCTGCTGAGAAATATATGGGGAAGTGACGTATATGTAGTGCCCCGCACTGTTGACGTACATATCCGGAAGGTGAGAGAAAAGCTCGGTGATGCCGTCATTAAAACAGTAAAAGGCATTGGCTATAAAATAGAAGTATAGCCTATGCTATTCAATTCGAAAATTATTTCCTTACTTCTCGGACTGGCGATCACTATCTTTACGGCCATTCTTTATTTTTTCCTGGAAGGCGATATGGAAAGGATTACCATAGTGAGCTGCATCACTTTTATTTCTTCCACCGCGCTCATATTTTTTGTACTGGAATTATTCGTCTTTCGTGAGATCAAGCAGATATATGAGCTGCTCGAAAAAATAAAAAGGAAGGATTATAACATCAATGTAAGCCATGCCAATGAAGATACTTCCAATCCATTGATATTAATTAAAAAGGAGATCGGGGAATTTGCCGAGAATAAACAAAAGGAAATCAATGAGCTTAAAAAGCTGGAAACCTTCAGGCGTGAATTTCTTGCTGATGTATCCCATGAATT
>DATMOV010000308.1:0-4630 GCA_035568055.1 Cytophagaceae bacterium | reverse complement strand
CATCGATTATTACTCTTAATGAATATTCTCCTGGCTTAAGATTTACAAATTTGAATTTTTTAGGATTATTAAGTTCCTTAACTACTTTGATATTCATATCCAATAGCTCCAAAATATAATTAGTTTCTTTTGTTTCAATTGAGCCACTTATTATTCCATAGTCTTCTTCTTTTGCAATTTTGAATTGTATTTTCTGATCCATTAATGAATCGTTATTTGCACTTATAAAGCTTTCTTTAAAAGTATATAAGGTTACAGTATCTGCCTGTTTCATTTTTCTACTGATCATTAATTCAGTATAGGTGTTATTCCACGTGTAATTTGTATCAGTCATATAAAGTTTTGTAGTATCCTGATCCAGAATAATTGTTTTTCTATTAAAAGTCTTTATAGGTTTATTGAAGAGTAACTTTATTGAAATCTTTCCTGGCTCAAGTTTTTTGTCGGCAGGTTCATACTTTAGTTGTAATTTTTCTTTATCCTTTGTTTTTTTATTATACCCTATTTTGATCTTTTGCTCAAGCAGATTTCCAGTAGAATCTTTTACAGACAGAAAGATTGGGATACTGTCTTTGATGTTCCAGGTATTGTATATATATAAGGATTTCCCGTTTTCTTTTTCAGAATAATAAACGGTCTGCGAGCTATCCATCATATTATTCACTTTTTGAACCGCGACACCTTCATTAAACCTTATTTCATATTTTGTATCCGTGGATGATGATCCAAGCAGTATCGGTGCTTTTGTATCCTGAGTGAAAACAGTTATTTTTAAATCAGAGACATTTTTATTTAACTCTTTATTTTTTATCCAGCCAATTTTTTCTCCTTCCTGATACATGAGGTCTTTATTTTTATCAGTAATAGCAAAGATATTGTAACTGGTATTTTTTAAATTCTTGAATTCAAAACCTCCGCTTTTATCAGTTTGAGTAAAATACATAGGCTTGTGAGCTCTGATTCCAGATGTGTCTTTGGCATTGTATAGTTCAACACTTGCATTTTCTATAGGAAGGTTGGTTTTTATATCAATCACTTTTCCATTGAGCTGGATTGAATCCATGTATGATCCGGTACTAAATGATAATACTAAATTTTTTGAGATGTTTTTTTCAGTAATATCCTGAATTGAATTCCGAAAATTTAAAGTATAAGTTGTATTGGGCTCGAAGTCTTTATCGAAACGGATGATTACTTCTTTCCTGCGCAGTTTTACCTTATAAGACGATTCAACGGCGGGTGTTATCTGGAGTTGTTCCTGTATATTATTGCCTATGATGTCTTCATTGAATCTTAACGAAATATCTTTTCCATGAAAATTGAGTGTTCTGTCAGCCGGTATAGAATTTTCCAGTTTGGGTGGAATTACATCCTTAATTCCACCTGTGGGTGCCTGAATGTTTGCACAGGAATAAAATAGTGTTAAAGTGATTATTATATATATCCTTTTCACGGAGGATTATTTCTTGGTTTTTTCTGCAATGTATATAACGCTGGAGTAATTTTTTTCTCTGCCAGATTTAACATTTGAAATCAGTCCATTCAACGCCCCTTTTATTATGCTGCCGTTTTTATTCTTTTCGCTCATCATGCTTACATAAAAAGCATCAAATTTCATGGGCTCTTTTTTTAGGATGCTGAAGTTGTGTTTTTGTAAAAGCTTAGCCATGCTCTCTGCTGTGAAATGGTATAAATGTCTTGGTACATCATAAGCGGCCCAGTTCTCCCCATAAATCTTTGCATCATAAGATTTACAATTGGGAACTGCAATAATCAATTTTCCACCAGCTGCCAACAAGCTACTGATTTTTTCAATACACTCGTTGATTTTATGTACATGTTCGAGCACATGCCACATTGTGATCATGTCATATGACAGATCTTTGTTCTTTGTAAATATTGTTTCAGATATTTCGGAATTTGTGATCTGTTCAGCTATTTTTCTCGCATCAGGATCAGGTTCTGTTCCTTCTATGGTCCAGCCATCTTCTTTACAGCGTTTAAGAAAATAGCCCGTTCCACAGCCTATATCAAGAAGCCTTCTTTTTTTTGACAGATTATTGACCAGATTCAGCTTCTTTTTGAGTGTAATTTTTCTCACCTGATGATATAGTATGTTCATCAATCCCTTTTTTGTATCGGAGTGAGAAATGTAATTATCCGATTTATAGTATTTTATTATCTCGCTTTCATCAGGAATTGGATTGGTGAATACAAAGCCACAATCTTTGCATTCGACAATCTTAAAGCTTTCTTCGCTGACAGTATAATCCTTACATTGAATTAAATAATTGAATATCAATGAATTGCATATAGGACAATTTTTTATTTCTGTCATTATTCTACCTTATCGTCCTATATATACCATTAGGATAGAAATATCCGCAGGGGAAACCCCGCTGATTCGTGATGCCTGTCCGAGAGTTACCGGCTTGATTTTCTTTAATTTTTCTTTTCCCTCTGAAGATAATGCCATGATCTGTTCATAGTTAATGTTCGGGATTGTAAGATTTTCCAGCGCTGACATTTTCTGTACAAGTTGCTCTTCCTTATCAATATAGTCTGCATATTTTATTTGTATAGATGCCTGTTCAATAATCTCAGTAGAAAAATTCTTCAGTAATCCTTTCATAGAATCATTAGCCACGAAGTCAGCTATTTCCATATCGGGCCTTTTGATCATACTATGGATAGTCGCCTTTTCTTTGATAGGGGATGAGTTTTTAGAATTGAGAACTATATTGGTCTCATCCAGAGAAAGTTTTGTATCCTTCAGAAGTTTGATCAGATCTTTAACTTCGGCATTCTTCTTTTCTACTTTTTTTAGCCTATCTTCTTTTGCCAGGCCTATTGAAACTCCAAGTGGAGTCAGTCTTATGTCTGCATTGTCTTGTCTTAATAGGATTCTATACTCAGCTCTTGATGTAAACATCCTATATGGTTCTTCGGTACCTTTTGTAATCAGGTCATCGACAAGCACTCCTATATAGGATTCTGATCTTTTTAGTATGAATGGATCTTTACCATGCACTTTGTTATGCGCGTTAATTCCAGCCATCAAACCCTGACAAGCGGCTTCTTCATAACCGGTAGTACCATTAATTTGTCCGGCGAAATAGAGATTCTCAATCTGCCTTGTTTCCAGTGTTAGTCGAAGTTGTGTCGGAGGGAAGTAATCATATTCTATTGCATAACCAGGCCGAAACATTTTTACATTTTCAAACCCGGGGATCAGCTTTAGGGCCTTATCCTGTACATCTTCGGGTAAAGAAGTAGAAAATCCATTGACATATATTTCTATGGTTTCCCAACCTTCTGGCTCTACAAATATCTGATGCCTTTCTTTATCAGCAAATCGATTAATTTTATCTTCTACAGAAGGGCAATATCTTGGACCTCTGCCTTGGATCCTCCCTGTATACATGGGTGATTTCTCAAAACCGGTTTTCAGGACTTCATGCACTTCTTTATTGGTATACGTGATGTAGCAGCTTTTCTGTTTAGTTAATGGCGCTGTATCAGTGTAGGAGAATTTGCTTGGATTTTCATCTCCTTTTTGTTCTTCCATTTTCGAATAGTCCAATGATCTGCCGTCAACTCTTGGAGGAGTCCCGGTTTTCATTCTTCCGGATTCAAATCCTAGTTCTACCAATTGTTCTGTAATCCCGGTGGCAGCTTTCTCTCCTGTCCTTCCCCCTCCAAATTTCTTTTCTCCAATATGTATAACTCCATTTAAAAAGGTTCCATTGGTTAAGACGACCGATTTAGCAGGAATTTCAATGCCCATTCCTGTAATAACTCCACATATCCTCCCATTCTTTATTACCAAACCTGATATCATTTCTTGCCAGAAATCTACATTAGGCATCTGTTCCAATGCCAATCTCCACTCTTCAGCAAACCGCGCTCTGTCATTCTGTGTTCTAGGGCTCCACATCGCAGGGCCTTTCGATTTGTTAAGCATTCTGAATTGTATAGCTGATTTGTCGGTAATAATTCCTGATTGCCCGCCTAAAGCATCGATTTCCCGAACTATTTGTCCTTTTGCTATTCCACCCATTGCAGGATTACAGGACATTTGTGCAATGGTTTGCATATTCATGGTTACCAGCAATACCTTCGATCCCATATTGGCGGCAGCAGCCGCTGCTTCACATCCGGCATGCCCCGCACCTACCACAATTACATCATATTCTTTAAACATAGAAGGTGTTCCACGTGGAACATTGATTATTTTGATATTTTTAACCACAAATTTAAGCAAGTATCCTCTTCTTTCCTCATGGTCAAAACATCCTTTTTGCTCTTGTCTTTATAGCCCATTAGATGCAGAAGTCCATGAGCCATCACTCTTTTTAATTCCATGGATTTTATCTGTCCGAAGATTCTTGCATTTTCTGATACACGTTCAATACTTATATAAATATCGCCTTCAATGGATTTGTTTTTATCTGACAATCCAAAGGTAATTATATCAGTAAGGGTGTTATGATTTAAATAGTTCTTATTTATTTCCAGGAGATATTGGTCATTACAGAATATGTAATTAAGATGATCGATTTTATATCCTTCCTTTTTAGCCACCTTGTGCAGCCATTGGCGGATTAATGTTTTCTGAGGAAGTATGAAA
>DATMOV010000307.1:0-6119 GCA_035568055.1 Cytophagaceae bacterium | reverse complement strand
TTGTTTTTATTTTTGATGCTGATAAGTTCCGCGCCTGAAGCTTTCGCGCTTATTTTTAAAGAATCATTTTCAATTGTAGTAACCATCCTATAAAAATTTTGGCTTGATCTTGAAAGTCATATCAGCCTTTATTGTTATGTTTTGAGTGAGTACCTGGTTTGTACTTGTGGAAATACGAAGAGTATAAATGTCTTGCTTAATATATTCTACCAGCGCTATTCCTGTTGTATTCAGGTTAATTGTTACAGAGCCATTATGCGGAATAGGGTCCAGATATGCGATTTCCTGCTCCGCCTGTCCGGACGCGGAAATATAAATATGGATTTTATCAAGAAAATTAAAATTCTGATTTGTTGGATTTGTAATGGTGAGGCTTAGTTTATCCAAAGAAACTTCCTTCAGATGAGACGCGTCAGTTCCTTGTGACTTGAAACTATTTTGTGACGACGTTTGGACAGGTAAACTAAAAAGACCAACTGGTGTTGCGGCAGGTATAACAAACTCCGTGGAATTGGTTATGTTAAAAGTAGTAAGATGTATTTTTTTGCATCCGGCCAGTGAAACTATTATAAGTAGAAGAATTAACAATTTTCTCATAGTATCTGGTTTTATAGAATAACTAAGCGGCATTATTAATGTTATCAGGAAAACTTCTATGATCTATTCTTTTCTTTTTTTTTAACCCTGAGGTTGAGCATCTCAACGAAAAGAGAAAATGCCATGGCAAAATAAATATATTGCTTCGGAACAGGATGATCCAGCCCCTCAAGCACCAGCATAATTCCTATCATCAGCAAAAATGAAAGAGCGAGCATTTTTACTGTAGGATGGCGATTGATGAAATCACTGATATATCCTGAAAAAGCAAGCATGATGATCAGAGAAAAAACCACTGCAAGAATCATAATGCTCACATGTCTGACAAGCCCAACAGCCGTAAGGATAGAGTCGAAGGAAAAAACTATATCAAGTACAACAATCTGGAATATAGCTGAATTCAGCGTCAGCGGGGAGCCCCCATGACTTTCATGGTCTTCTTCTCCCTCCAGTTTTTCATTTATTTCCATCATGCTTTTATAGATCAGAAACAAGCCTCCCGATATCAGGATTATATCCCTGACATCAATGTTAAATCCGAGAAAAGAAAAAAGAGGTTGTTCGATTTTTGCTATGTAAGAAATCACAAAAAGAAGCGCAACGCGTACAAGTAAAGCGATTGAAAGTCCTATTGTTCTTGCTTTCTTTTGAAGTGCGAATGGAAGCCTTCCGGCAAGAATAGAAATAAAAATCACGTTGTCAATTCCAAGAACTATCTCCATAATCGTCAGCGTAAGTAAACTGACTATCCCCTCTCCTGTAAAAATATGACTAAACGACATTCTCTACTTTTTTGTGATTATACTAAGAAAAATTGGATTATAAAAACTACTGGGGAAGTTTGCCGATATATTGATTTTTGTTTTTGAGAACTGCAAATATAAAAATATACATAGAGAAATCCTTAGGGTAAATTTAGCAAAAGATCCCGACACTACTTAATAGTTCTTTATTTGCATCCCTTTTTGATTCTTATGATTTTGCTACCTGTCTTTAGAACCAGCCGTGCACTCGTCAATTAACTCTTTTGAATCGACTTACACCTTAAATAATCTACATTAATAATCATATACTAAATAGTTATTAATCTCCACCTATTATTAGTTCTGTTTAGATCCTAAAATTTTATACTTTTGCGCTAAAGTTTAAACTAATTAATCAATAATGGACAGACATTTTGACCTCCTTAACGTCACAAGAAACAATATTGTAAAACTTTTGGCAAGTGTTTCTGAAGAACAGCTATTCGTTATTCCTTCAGGATTTAAAAATAATATTATCTGGAATGCCGGACACGCACTGAACTCACAGCAGAAGCTCACTTATGGATTAGCGGGAGTCCCGCTAAAAATCCCGAAATCATTTTCAGCCTTATTCAGCAAAGGAACCGCGCCGTCAGAGTGGAAAGAAAACCCGGATGTAAAAGAAATAAAAACATTGCTTATAGATACAGTCGCTTATCTGAAGGAAGACTACAAAAAAGGTCTTTTTAAGGCTTATAAAGAGTATATTACTTCCTATGGATTTGAGCTTAGAAATATTGAAGATGCGATCTTGTTCAACAACGTGCATGAAAGTCTGCACATGGGTAGTATGATGGCTTTAAAGAAGTTGGTCTAGCCTGTAATTATATATCGAATTTATATATAGGATTAAGATCATCTTGCTCATCAATGGAGACATCGAGATCTTTGAGAATTCCATGTTCCATGTCATATACCCAGCCATGCACCTGTGGGTATTTACTGTCCTTCCAGGCTTCCTGAATCACAGATACTTTGGCGAGATTCCTTACCTGGTCTATGACATTAAATTCAACCAGCCTGTCTGACCTTTCCTTTTTATCTTCAATCGCCAGCAAGTCTGTTTCATGAGCTTTGAATACATCTTTGATGTGGCTAAGCCAATTGTCTATAAAGCCATATTTTTTATTGCTCATTGCGGCCATCACTCCCCCGCAGCCATAATGGCCAACAACAATAATATGCTTCACTTTAAGATAAGTGACTGAATAATGAAGTACGCTTAAAAGGTTGATGTCTGTATTGATAACCAGGTTGGCAATGTTTCGATGAACGAAAATTTCGCCTGGTTGTGTCTGAGTAATTTCATTGTCAGGAACTCTTGAATCAGAACATCCTATCCATAAATATTCAGGAGTCTGGCCTTTGGAAAGATCTTTAAAAAAGTCCGGGTCACTTCTCAACTTCTCCTCTACAAATCTTTTGTTGCCGGTAAGCAGTTGTTGATATTCCATTGAATTTTTTACTTTTTAAAATCTTTTTTCTCTAAATCTATGACCGAAGCCTCGACTTTAGATTTAAGGGAATCTTTGTAAGACTGGATTTTACCGGAAAGAATTTTGTCGGAAGTAGCAAGGATCTGCGCTGCAAGAATTCCCGCATTGGTTGCCCCATCTAAAGCGACAGTGGCTACCGGAACGCCGGAAGGCATCTGAAGAATGGAAAGGACGGAATCCCACCCATCAATTGAGTTACTGGATTTTACCGGAACCCCGATTACTGGAAGTGTAGTGATAGAAGCCACCATACCTGGCAGATGAGCCGCACCGCCGGCACCGGCAATAATTACTTTCAATCCATTTCCAGCGGCGTTTTGCGCATACTCAACCATGCGCAGAGGAGTCCGGTGAGCTGAAACGATGGTAAGCTCATAAGGAATATTAAAGTGATCCAATATTTCTGCGGCAGCAGACATGATCTTCAGATCCGACTGGCTGCCCATAATAATTCCTACCAATGGCTTTCTCATGCTATGATTTTTAAAGTTTTCTTTACAAACTCAGCTTTCGCTTTCAGCTCTTCCATGTTGTTGTCAAGTATTGTTACATGCCCCATTTTTCTGAAAGGCCTTGTAAATTTTTTTCCGTACAAATGTACATATACTCCTTCTATTTTCAGTACTTCATCAATGCCCTGATAAATGGCAAGTCCTGAGTAGTTTTCTTCGCCCAGCAAATTCACGAGTGCGGACTTGCCATTCGCTTGTGTTGAGCCCAATGGCAGATCAAGTATTGATCTCAGGTGCTGCTCATATTGAGAGGTATAATTTCCTTTGATAGTATGATGTCCGCTGTTATGCGGACGAGGTGCTACTTCGTTTACAAGAATCTTTCCTTCTTTCGTGAGGAACATTTCCACCGCCAGTATACCAACCATGTTAAAAGAACGGATCACTTTCTCGGCGATTTCTTTTGCCTCTTTCTCGATTTTTGCATTGACCTGAGCGGGTGAAAAAAGATATTCTACCATGTTGTGTTCCGGGTGGAACACCATTTCCACAACAGGGTAAACGGCAACTTCGTCTTTTTCATTTCTTGCTACTATTACTGAAAGTTCTTTTTCGAAATCTACAAGTTTCTCCAGCAAAGAAGCTTCGTCAAAAGCTGCGCCTATACTTTTTATATCGGTAATTCTTTGAACTCCTCTGCCATCATAACCTGCACGGCCAAGTTTTTGAAAAGCGGGAAGAAAATCAGCATGATTTAGTATATCGGCTTTATTTTCAAGCAGCACAAAATCTGACGTTGGAATATTGTTTTTTCTGAAGAATGATTTCTGTGATCTTTTATCCTGTATGATCTCTATGACTTCCGGCTGCGGGAAAACTTTGATGCCTTTTTTCTGCAGCGCTTTAAGCGCCTCCACATTGACATTTTCAATTTCAATAGTGATCAGGTCTTTGTCCGCTCCGAAATTATAAACAGAGCCGTAGTCGCAAAGGCTCCCTTCTGTAAAGTGGCTTCCGGAAAAGTTACAGGGAGCATTTCTGTCAGGGTCCAGAAAATAAGGATTAAGGTTAAAGTCAATACCTGATTGTATCAGCATGCGGCCCAGCTGGCCGCCGCCAAGAATACCTAATTTAAAATCCTGATAAAATTTCATTGGTCAAATTTGAATATTCAAAAATAACGCTAAATCTGACAAACGAAAAGAATAAGTGCTGAGTGCCATGGCGTCATTGCAATGATGACTTCTGCTTAATCTGTGGACAAAAAATAAACCCCCGCTATGAAACGGGGGTTTACACACTAAACCATAA
The DNA here is from genome assembly GCA_035568055.1 of Cytophagaceae bacterium. GTDB lineage: Bacteria > Bacteroidota > Bacteroidia > Cytophagales > Cytophagaceae > DATMOV01. The sequence goes on along the minus strand of DATMOV010000307.1, from coordinate 1,460 downwards.
AATAAACCTGTTTTAATATTTATAGATCACTGCCATACCAAGGGTGGTTTGGGTCTTAGTTGATTTACCCTGATTTCCTTTTTCATAGTAGTAAATATTATTCCCGTTAGCATCTTTTCCCCAGACAGAAGGAGAAGTATCCATTCTGAATTCAGGTTTCAGGATCAGGTGGCCGCTTGCGAGAGTAATTGGTGCAGTAATAGTAATAGAGTTATTGGTAGCACCGATATATCTCACACCATATTTATCCTGGAAGTGCTCATATCTCGCACCAATTCCAAGCCAGTCGGTGATTGCGTAGTTTGCATAAAGCGCTACACCACCCCAGGCAAGCCTCTTCTTTGCAGTCCCGGTAACACTTTTTGTTGCCGCTTCCATTCCTTTGAGTGTCGTAGTATCGTTCGCACTAGAGTAGAATCCATAAGCAGCATTCAAGCCCACATAGAATTTACCAGTGATTTGATAACCTGTTGTCAAATCGAATAAATGTCTATTATAAGCACCCCCAAGTGAACCATTAGCTGTGTTAGCAGTGGGGGATACCGGATTAAAAACTTTAAATCCATCATCATTGTAACCACCGATGTAATTCACATACATATTCCATCCTTTAACGGGATTGATAAATAACTGAGAGATCACTGATTTTTGTTTCTTCCAGTCTGTAAGCGCATCCCAGTTGTTAACCAGTCCAACCATTAAACCTATCTTATCAGAGAAGGCATAATTCGCTTTGGCTCCAATATGATAGAATGGACCATTGTTGAAGAGATTTGATAGGGAATAATGGTAGTTTACCGGAGCATCAATGACTTCATAACCTACGTGCGTACCAAATTGACCCAAGGTAAATGATAGCTTGCTTGTAGCTTTATAAGTAAAGTATGCCTGTTTGATTGCAGCAGAAGTATTATAAAGAACGCTTTGATTTCCATTGGCCGGATAGTAGCCTGTTGCATATCCTCCTGGCGACATTATTCTTTGGTTACCAAAATTTCCAAGCTCTGCATTTGGACCGAACGTTAAATCAATCACCATTTCTGACTTCTTATTAGTGTAAACCAATTTAGTCTGAACCAAGCCTAGAGCAAACTGATCTGTTAAACGGTCAAAAGCACGACCCACAGGAGCACCTCCATTAACAGGTCCAGATTGATTACCCATGAGGTTTCCTGAACCAGGGTTATTAAAAGCATGGTTATAATAAGTGTCTATATAACCACTAAAAGTAAGTTTGCCCTCGTCTTTGGTTGAGTCGGCATCCTGTGCTCGCAGGCTCATTAATGAGCATGTAAGCATGGAAACTGTTAGAAAGAGAATTTTGTGCATCATGTGTAGGTTTGTTTAGTAATAAATTAATAATTTAAATTAATGTAAAGCTTAATGATATTGATTAACAAATTAGAATATTCATATAGGCTATGTTGTAAACTTAAAAATAAAAACCAATATGAACAAAA
>DATMOV010000306.1:0-2133 GCA_035568055.1 Cytophagaceae bacterium | reverse complement strand
GATATTCTTTAAGGGGCATCAAGCATGTTCGAATTTAAGAAGATTCTGCCCCAAATTTAATCATTCTACCTTTATTTTATAATATAAATCTACTTCATGGAGAGGGCTTAAGGGCTTGAAAATACACTTTACTCGCACGCTAATTCTTTGAATTTTTATTTTATAATAAGTTTTTGAAATCAATATTGATTTTTTTAGCATTTCATGCTCACCAATTATTTTTTATAAAATGCTATAAGTATACCCGAATATTTTTTAAAACATATCATGACCGGGGAATTGGAGTCTGAAAATTTATCCAAACAAATTATCCGGCAAAAGGTTAAACTCATAATTTAACCATAACCAGGAGTATATGGACATCAAGGCTATTGAAAAGATTTATGTAAGACAGCTGAAAGAAATTTACAGTGCAGAGAAACAAATGGCAGAAGTGTTGCCAAAAGTCATCAAGGTGGCTGGTAACAAAGATTTAAAGACAGCTTTGAAAGACCATCTTGAGCAGACTAAGCTTCAGGCAGGAAGAATACAGAAGACATTTCAGCACTTCAGCAATTATAAGCCTACGGGTGAGAATTGCGATTGTATTGAAGGATTAATTGATGAACTGGAGGATCTGATTGAAGATACGCATCATTCTGAGACCCTTGATGCTGAAATAATCCTGATATTTCAGAAGATAGAACACTATGAAATAGCCTGCTATTCCTCCATGGTTACTTATGCGAGAATTCTTGGTCATGGGCAATCCAGCGACATGTTGCAGGAATCTCTTGATGAAGAATACGAAGCTGATAACAAACTTGATAAGCTGAATGAAGAAATTATAAACCTGCTCCTGATGAAGCATGCCTGAAAAAAAATAGAGCAATGATACGGCTGATAAATAGACGACTTGTTTTATTAAAAAAAGAAGAGAGGATTTTCAGGATGCGATGCTATAAAACAAGCGTACTATTCGCTACGATGCTTTTGGCGGCTTCAGTTAATATCGTCGCGCAAAACACCAGAAATTTTTCTTTAGATGAGGCCATACAATTAAGCCTGCAAAATGGCAAGCAATTAAAGTATAATCTGGCCAAAATAGATGAAGCGAATGCGCTATTGAAACAGGCGCAGAACAATCGTCTGCCTGACGTAAAGGCATCCGGTTCTTATATGAGGTTGCGTAGTCCCGATGTTAATTTAAAGTTTGGAAGTCCGCAAGCTGGTAATTCTCTTTCCAGTATTAAAGTCAGCCAGGTTGCTTATGGAATTGCCATTGCATCCTTGCCGCTTTTTTCAGGATTTAATATCCGTTATGGAATTGAATCGGCAAAATATCTGGCAGAAGCGGCCAGACTGGATGCTGATAATGACCGCGAAGCTTTGATATTTAATGCCATTTCAGCCTATAGCAATCTCTATAAAGCCCGAGCGGAAGTTGAGCTAATCAATGAAAATTTAAAACAATCACAGCTCAGAGTCGTGGATTTTGTGAACAAAGAAAAAAATGGAGTAATAATCCGTAATGATCTTTTAAAAGTTCAGCTACAGGAATCCAATATAGAATTATCCCTGCTCCAGGCACAAAGCGATCTGAAAATAGCCATGGTAAATATGAACCTGATGTTAGGTCTGCCCGAAGATGCCGAATTATTGCCTGATACAAGCTGGCTGCAGCATCTGAATGATGCCAGAAGTTTTGAAGATTGGAAGCTGGCGGCATTGCAAAATCGCAAGGATATCATGGCGCTGCAATTCCGTGAAAAATCTGCACACTTTAATATTAAATCCGCAAAGGCAGAATATTACCCCGGGATTGCTTTAACTGGTAATTATATAGCGGCGGATATACCAAACTTCTTAACAGTTACTAACGCATTTGGCATAGGGCTCGGACTTAAATACAACTTAGGTTCTTTATGGAAAACGGATGCTAAAGTCGCGCAATCAAGGGCAAAGCAGCAGCAATTACTGATGAACAAAAGCATTTTAAATGATCAGGTGCGCATGCAGATCAATGAGGCGTATCAGGCATATATTCTCGGTCTTAAAAAAATAGAGGTGTTTGCTAAGTCCGTGGAACAGGCCAGCGAAAATTACAACGTCACACAAATTCAATACGACAACAAGGTCGTTACCACCACAGAT
>DATMOV010000305.1:0-12443 GCA_035568055.1 Cytophagaceae bacterium | reverse complement strand
CTTTCATCGGTCTCGGGCTATGAGCTTGAAAGGATAATAAGGCTTTTAAAAGATAACCCTGCGCTTGCTATTGAAGTCGGAGTGTATTCATCCAAAGTATTAAAAGATACTTTGGGACATGACGACCTGACTGAAGTGATTATCGATAATTCGGATACGACAAACATTAAGACCATTTATCATAATGATAAAACACAAAAACAATCAGATGCGCTCAGTGCATATCTGGTTCAAAAAGGAATTCCCGCAGAACGCGTAAAAGCCAAAGGTTACGGAGATCATAAATCAAGCCTTTCAAATTATATTCCGTTGGGAATGCAATGGGCAGAAATCAAAGTATTGAAAGAATAATATCAAGGTGGTATTTTTTATAGAGAAAAGAAGATCCAACAAATGCATCATTGAAGGTGTTATGGACTGAAGAATAAGACGATGAAACTTAATTTATACTTTTGTGCATGAAGTTAACGGCACAGCCCCAGAGCCTTCTGGAATATATTGGCAAGCTCTCCACCCTTGCACCAGTGCCATTGATGGACACCCATATAGCCTTCGTGGTATCCAGAACGATTATTGAAGCTGTGGATCTCGGTATATTTGAAACACTTGCTGAGCGCCCAAAATCCATCATGGAGGTTGCCGAGGATTGCAGGTTGAGCAGCTATGCGCTCCGCAGCTTCCTCGGCACGCTTACTTCTTCCGGATATTTAAAATATAAAAATGAAAAATTCAGCCTTACAAAATTATCCTCCAAGTGGATGCTGAAGAAAAATAAGCAGTCTCTTACCAACCAGATTTTATTTCTTAAAATATTGTGGGGATGGATGGACGACATGAACAACTTTGTAAAAACAGGAAAAAGTGAGCAATACCACGACCATTTTACAGATGGGCAAGCAGATCTGTATCAAAAAGGGATGCGTTCAGTGGCAAGGGTAAGCGCTGGCGAAGTAGGTAAAAGAACACCTGTTCCTAAAGGTGCCACAGAGATGCTAGACATCGGGGGGGCGCATGGGATTTTCTCAGTGGCAATCTGCAAAAATCATCCGGGACTTAAATCAACCATACTTGATCTGCCTCTTGCCATTCAAAAGGCCGCTCCGCTCCTTGCTCAGGAAAAAATGGGAGAAGTGGTTATTCACAAAGCCGGGAATGCACTCACAGAAGATCTGGGCAAAGAAAAATATGACCTTATATTTATTGCCAACCTCATGCATCATTTTACAGCAGAAGAAAACCTAAGGCTTGTCGAACGCGTAGCCATTGCCTTAAAGCCTGGTGGCATATTAGCGGTTCAGGAATTTATAAGACCAGACAAACCAAAAGCTTCTGACCAGGTGGGTGCTGCGCTGGATCTTTTCTTCGCCCTGAGCAGTACCAGCGGCACATGGAGTATCAAAGAAATTTCCCAATGGCAGAAAAATGCAGGTCTTAAAATAAAAAAACCTGTGAAATTTTTAACACTTCCGGGCGCAGCGCAAGTTGTGGCTGAAAAAATAGTCCGAACCGTTGATTAAAATCATTATTCATTAGAAATGATTGTTCAGACAATTTCTCCAGATCCTTCCTTTAAGAATCTGATTAAAGAAATAATTTGGTTTTGCATTACAATCATAATTATATAAGGCAATTCTAAAGCACTTTTCATAACCTTTTAATACTTGAAGGGTTATAGTATAATACAAATCACCATACTATGCCCAGAAAAAGTACGCCTAAAAGATATCATGTAGTGAAATCGATTTCAGGCTGGAAAGTTGAATTGGAAAATAGCGCATGGTCTGAATTTCGCAGTCCTGTAAAAAAAGATGTAATACAGAAAGCAATACAACTCGCTCAGAAAGAAAAAGAAGGTTATGTGATCATTCATAAACCGGATGGAACAATTGAGGAAGAGCGGGTATTTTCCCGCGATTCCAAGAAAAATGAAGAACAGAACATTAAAGATTAGAGTAACTAAAATCCAGATTATAATTTAAATTTCCATACTGAGCACGCTTTGATTCATTGCTATTCTCTTAGAACAAAGTTTTGGCTAAATTTGCGACAGAGTGAAAGCACGCAAACCCAAACCAAAGAAGGCTCCGACATCGAAAAAAAGGCCGAAACTCGGTAACGATAAAAAGTTCGTCCTCTTCCTTTCCGCGTTATTCATACTCTTTATTTTATACCATACTTTCCTGGGTTCTAATGTAAACATCCGTTCAGAAAAATTCTGGATTTACATTCCAGCTTATTCCAACACTAATAAGATTTCAGAAATCCTGGCCGATAAAGAAGTAATTAATAATAGCCTGACATTTAAGCTCATGGCATATTTTATGGACTTTAATAAGCTTGAGGAGCATGGACTTTATGAGATAGGGAAAAATTGGAATAATTACCAGTTGATTGCTTATCTAAGGGTTGCCAAACCTATTCCAGCGGTAGGCATAAATATTCCTTTCTTTCGTCACAGAGGTAGTCTTTCTGCTTATATAGGTAAAAGGCTAAAAATAAATACTTTAGAAATCAATAAGCTTATCAATGATACTGTTTTTTTAAAAAAATTTAAAGGACTGGATCCGCACAATGCCTATTGCATTTTTATACCCGGGAGCTACTACATAAGCAAAAATCCCAGCGCCAAGGTTGTATTTGAAAGGATGTATAGCGAATATCTTCATTTCTGGAATGAGGATAGGCTTGAAAAAGCGGAGGATATGGGACTTTCTCCAGAAGATGTATATATTTTGAGTTCTATTGTTTATTGCGAAACTAAAAATTATGAAGAAATGCCCTTGGTGGCTGGAGTTTATCTTAATCGTTTGAAGAAAAATATGAAGCTGGAATCAGATCCGACAGCACTTTTTGCCAGTAATAAAACCAGCGCCAGAAGAGTTTACAATAAACATACGGCCGTTAAATCACCCTATAATACTTACCTGAATAAAGGATTGCCTCCTGGCCCTATATGCCTGCCACCCGCTCAGGTTGTTGACGCGGTGCTAGATTATGATGATCATGATTTTATTTATTTCTGCGCGAAAGAAGATTCTTCCGGCACACATAATTTCGCAGCGAGCTATGAAGAACATAAAATTAACGCTGAGAATTATCGGAAATATCTGAACAAAAAGAGAATTTTCTGATTCAGATTTTAGTCTTCTTCTACCTGAAACAGAAAAAGAACAAAAGAAAATATTACAATACCAACTACATAAATCAAACTACTCATAAATAGAATTTATTTTGGTCGAATTCCTTTATACGCAAAATAATTCTTCCGGTTGCATGGCCTCCACATATTTGATTCTAATTGAAACAACGATCATTAAAACTAGGTGAATTTCCTATTGGTTATTGTCTTGGGAGCCGCCTTCCTTAACTGTCTTATCGAGGAACGCTGCTTAATGGATTTTAATAGTTTTCCATTTTTGATTTTTTTAAGCAGCTTTTTGTTTTTCAATATTTTATTCGCGGTAAGCCCGGTTAAACCGATAAGTGTTGCCAGTCCTAATGCTTCAAGAGTTGTTAAATATTTTTTTATTTTTTCTCTTTTAACCTTTTTATCGGCATTGATTTTTAGTTCTTCAAGAAGTTCTTTTTTCATAAAAATAAGTTATAAAACAACTGTTTGATAAGTTATAATAACTGTGATCAGAGATTATTGTTAGAATCCGGATTGTTCTTCCTAAGTCAGGGATATAGAAAAAATATTAATGGGTTTTTTTTATGGATAAAGCTTCCATAAGTTTATGTTCTGTCAATGGTTTATTAATATAACCGATATATTCCTGGTGAACAATATTCAGATCTTTTGTGTGAGTGGAAGTAGTAAGTAGGATTAGCTTAACTTTATCCTTATTGACAAATGACATATTCTTAAAAGCATTTAGAAAGTCAAAACCATCGGAACCCGGCATATTAAGATCCAGCAAAATAAGCTCAGGACAACAGTTGTTATTTTGAAAAGCGAATTGTGTGATGAACTGCATTGCCTTATCACCATTCATGGCAGATTGAATATCCTCAGTAATATTTAATTTTTTGAGGAGACGGTGGTTTATAAAATTTGTAATGCCATCATCATCGACAAGAAGAACACAATTGAATCTTTGCATAGGTGATATCACAATTAAATATACGCAAATTTCTAAGGCTGATAAGTTAGCTAGTCAAAATATGAGAAAATATTATGCTTTTTCAATCGTACTGATTTTATCCAATTCAAGAATAGTTATTCCATCTTCTCTTTTAAAAGCATCTACAAATTTGTAATTCCAGGCTATTTCGTTGAATTTGTAAGAGGAGCGTGTATGTACATTCTGAGAGAATGTATCATCAAACGCTTTCAGCAGTATTAAAAATTCAGCGTCAGAGTTATCAAGCTCTTCTTTGCTGATACCCCAAAGTGGGCTATTCTCATCGATTGGATGAACAACCGTCCAGCTTAAAGAAAAGAAATCGATCTTTGTCCGTTCGAGATTGAGTTCAAAATATTTACGTACATCCAGCCCCTGGACTTTCTCCACTCTTGTAAAAGCTACCTGCACCTCAACATTGATCAGTTGATTGTTCCTGGCATTGGCAATTTTGAACATAAATCCTGTCATGTCCTGATAAGGTGCTATGACTGCCTGGTCACTGAAAATGATATTCGCATTGGGGCGTGAAAATCTTCCATAAAGCAAGCCCGTTGCTAAAGCAGCAGACAATAAGCCGGTCAAAGATTCCAGAGAGGCAATGATATTTGAAGAGAACCCAATAGGATTAATTCTGCCGTAACCCACGGTGGTAAAAGTCTGGGTGCTGAAGAAAAAAGCATCCTGGAAATTTTGAAATGCCGTTTCACCACCCGTCCCATCTAGTTTTTCGATGCCTGTAAATAGATAAAGACTTGCAAAAAATACATTGATAAGTAAATAACTTATCAAAATATATACACAGAACTTAAACCACGAAATGGTAATCAGATAATGATAAAAACTGAAAGAACGGAAAAATGGCAAACCCTGTTGCCTGATATTAAAGCTTCCATCTTTATTGATAAACCGTCCTCCTTTACTGGCATCTTTATTTCCGAAGCCAGGATCCTTAAGAGTTTCGCGTGATCTGAATATTTTATTATACGATGTCATTCTTATGTTTTTAAGATGGTATTCATAAAAAATTAATTTAGTTTGAATTTAAAGATATTTTTTATAAAATGAACATGTTATAATAACGACGCAAATAATTTTCAAAAAAGTTTCACCATATTAGAGATGATTACTAAGATTTTTAAAACTTTCTGATCTTCGGATGTTCTGAATTTGTAAACTTTAGCGAAGAAAACTTTATAGCACTATATATCTATGTCAGACTTTTCAGCATTAAACAGGGCGCACATTATTCAAAAAGCAAAAGAGGAGCATTTTGATTTAATTGTTATTGGAGGAGGCATCACAGGGGCTGGCATTGCACTTGACGCGACCATACGCGGTATAAAAACACTGCTGATAGAAATGCAGGATTTTGCTGCGGGAACTTCAAGCCGTTCCACCAAGCTCGTTCATGGCGGCCTCCGGTATCTTAAACAGTTTGAATTCGGGCTGGTAGCGGAAGTAGGAAAAGAGAGAGTTATTGTATTTGAAAATGGGCCGCATGTTACCAGGGCTGAGCACATGCTACTTCCACTTGTGAAAGGCGGCAGCATTGGGTCCATAGGTGCTTATGTGGGCTTGTATGTATATGATTTGCTTGCCGGCGTTAAAAAGCATGAGCATAGAAAAATATTAAACAGGGAAGAAACCTTAGCCAAAGAACCTCTCCTAAAAAAGGATATCATTAATGGCGGAGCATTCTACTATGAATATCGTACTGATGATGCTCGCCTCACCCTGGAGGTTCTGAAAGAAGCGGTGAGCCGAGATGCCATTGCCCTGAATTATATCAAGGCAAGCTCTTTTATTTACGATGAAAAGAAAATGATCAAAGGTGTAAAAGCTCAGGACCTGATCACTGGAACTCACTATGATTTTTTATCTGCACAAACAGTAAATGCTACTGGGCCATGGGTCGATGAACTTGATGTCCTTGACAAGTCAGGTCAGGGAGATAAACTTCATCTTACCAAAGGGGTACATATTGTAGTGGATCATAAAAAATTACCAATCCGGCAATCTATTTATTTTGATACGGATGATAGGCGCATGATCTTCGCCATACCACGCGAAGGTAAAACATATATAGGTACCACAGACACAACCTACGAAGGCAATATTGAAAATCCTACGTTAAATGTAAATGATAAGATTTATCTGGTCAAAGCCATCAACAAAATTTTCCCGGGTGTAAATCTTGATGTTACTGATATAGAATCCGGCTGGGCAGGATTAAGGCCTCTGATAAAACAAAGAGGCAAATCCTCCCCTTCAGCCATTTCACGGAAAGATGAAATATTCAGATATCCCTCGGGCCTGCTCACCATCGCCGGAGGTAAGCTGACAGGTTATAGAAAGATGGCCGAACGCATCACAAATCTGGTATCCAAAAGGCTTAAAACTCCTAAACGTATATTCCCCGCTTGTACCACTGATAAAATTAAAATTTCAGGAGGCAAAGTCGGCGGGGGAGAGAAATTCCCTCAATTTGTAAAAGACAATATTAGTATGGGAATAGACATTGGCCTGAGTGAAGAAGCTGCAAGGGGGATATTGGAAAAATATGGCTCCAATGCGGAAAAATTATTTGCGATCATCAAAAACAAATCGGAAGAAGCCAAAAAATTTAAATTACCGCTCACGCTTCATGCACAGATCGTCTACGCGATAGAACATGAAATGTGCCTGACCCCATCCGATTTTTTTATCCGGCGTACTTCTGATCTTTATTTCAATATTGACTGGGTAAGAAACTGGAAAAATGAAGTTATAATATTCATGTCTGCATACCTTGGTTGGACTGAAACAATCAAAAATTCTTATAAAGAGGATCTTGAAAAAAGGATTGCGGAGGTATCTGTTGCTGGTTAATATTCTTTTTAAACAAATCTGCTCTTACTCTGTTATTTGCTTCTGTTTGATAATAACTTATTAAATATTAGCGTCTTGGAAACAGCAAAAGAAAACTGCATCTTACACGAGGAGCAACAAAGCTATCGCCTTCTGATTGATAACATTCAGGATTATGCAATTTTTATGATGGATAAGTCCGGTGTCATCATTAGTTGGAATCCTGGTATCAGAAAATTGCTGGGGTATGAAGCGGAAGAAATTTTAGGCAGGCATTTTTCCATTCTTTACCCGGAAGACGCTATCAGGGAAAATCGCTGTGAGTTTGAGATCGCGCAGGCCGGACGCGAAAGCAGATTTGAAGACGAAGGCTTGAGGATCAGAAAAAATAAAACTCATTTCACCGCTCAGGTAACCATTAATGCCATCTTTAATGATCAACATGAAATCCATGGTTATGCCAAAGTGATCAGAGATCTTACCGTCTACAAAAGATCCGAACTGGATCTGCAGAATAAAAACAAAGAACTTCAGAGAGCTTATGAGGATCTTCGGAATGCTCAATACGCGCTGCAAGCGATGAACAGCCAGCTTGAGATCAATGTGAAGAAACGCACCAAAGAGCTCATGGAAACCAACAGAAGCCTTATGGAAAGTAATAGCATGCTGAAGAAGATCAACAATGACCTGGATAACTTTGTCTATACAGCCTCGCATGATCTAAAAGCTCCCATTTCTAATCTTGAGGGCTTGCTGGAAGTGCTGAAAGAAGAAATGATGCCAGGTCAAAAGGGTATTGTCAATGTGGTAGAACTGATGGATAAGTCTATCCAGAGATTCAAAAATACCATTGAAGACCTAACAGTCATTTCAAAGGTGCAAAAAAATATTGAGGAAGATATCGAAACGATTAATTGCGCAAAGCTATACGAAGAAGTCAAAGATGAGCTGAGGGATAAAATCGTTAAGGCCAATTGTGAAATATATTCAGACTTTTCGGCCTGTGACAGGATAAAATTTTCAAGAAAAAATCTGCGCAGCATTTTTTATAATCTGATATCAAACGCCATTAAGTACAGATGCCCCAAAAGAAATTCGATTATTCACTTACAGACTAAAATAAAACAGGATTATATTACACTGGAAATTGAAGACAATGGCCTGGGTATAGACCTGAAACAAACCGACAAGGTCTTTGGAATGTTTAAAAGGCTCCATGCCCATGTGGAAGGTTCCGGACTTGGCCTCTACATTGTGAAAAGGATCATAGAAAACGCAGGTGGAAAAATAGAACTTGAAAGCCAGATTGGAAAAGGATCTTTGTTTCGATTGTTTTTTAGAAAATAGTATTTTATTGTTCTGGCAGGTTCAAAAAATACAGTGCTGAGATGAGAAGAATACTTACTTCTGCTTTACCGTATAAGCAAAACCCAAAGCCAGCACTTCTTTAAACTGTACGGCCGGCCCAACAGTCTGGTCTTTTCTTGTTATCTGAATATCCTGGTCGTAGAACAAATTCGTAGAAACACTAACATTAATATATTTGTTCACTTTCATGAGCAAAATAGCATCCCAGTTTACATCGATCACACCGAAATACTGGTAGTTGGAGAAAAGATTCAATGAAGTCTGGAAGGTTATATTCTCCATGATCTTAAACTTTCCTTTAGTAGCAAAATAAGCACCGAATTCGTTTCTGACGTACCTTCCAGGTGGAACGCCAAAAGCCCCCGCATTGGAAAGGCTGTCTTTCATCACAATAGTATTCTTGATGGTCAAAGGTGAAACAAAAAAGTATATATTTTCCGTAGGATCATATTCCACACCAATGGCTGTCAGCAAATATGCGGGAGCCAGAAATCTTGAGATCAAAGCCCGATGTTCCTTTCCGAGGGAGTCATTGCTGTATTTATAGCCTGGTGCAAACTGGGTTCTGAAATCAAGAAGGACAGAAAGTTTAAGATGCTTGTGCATCTGATGTCCTGCCTTGGTAGTAAAGATAATTTTATCATCGCTTTTACGAAAAGCAGTATGTTGGCCAATCTTTACCAGTCCATATCCAAGATCTATCGAATTCGTCCAGCTAAACTTTTTCTTACTATAATTAGCAAAGCCATTTACAAGACCGGTTAGAGAAACAGAGCTTTGTCCTCCTCCTACCCAGTTAGTCAGACTCACCTGGGAAAAATTAAGTGTGGTAGTAACGCTGCGTTTCCAGTATCTGGTTGTGTCTTGTGCTATGAGATCAGAAAATTCTGATAAAAAGACAGATAAAATTAAAAAATATTTCATTCATCAATATTAACCTAAAATATATTGATTTTGTTAAAAGATCTTAAGGTTCTCATAATTTCCACAACACACGCTTCACAAAACTTTCCACCGGATTTATCAGAGCGCCCAGGGTAAGGTTAGAACCAATCTTAAGATAGGGTGCTGAATTCGAAACCAGTCCTTCCAGGAGTGGTTCCAAATTGTAGTTGATGAATTCCATAACAAGTGCAAGGCATACGAATGTCAGTATAGAAGCAGTTTTAGATCCGGCATCTTTCTTTTTGAAATAAAATGATCCAAATAACAAGCATGCGAAGAATGAAAACTGGGTAAGATAAAACCACCATGTTTCCCAGTATGGTGGACGAATAGTAAAATGAAAAGGAACGGCTTCTTTGTTCCACACACTTTCATTGTTAGCTGATTTAACAAGAAATGTATAATCACCTGGTTCAAGATTTGTATAATTAGCTGTTAGATTTTCTCCTGATTCAGACCAATTTTTATCAAAGCCATCCAGTTTGTACTGATACCGGATCTTCTCCGGAATTGTAAAATGGATACCGACAAAATCAAAACTGATATTATTATGGTTAAACTCCAGCTCATGCTCTGCCGGTTGCACTTCCCGCGCCGCATCTGAATATGCATTCCATCCCGACTTCTCTTCACCATTGACTTTTATTTGCGTGATGTGTGTAAGCGGTTCAGTCTTGTTGGGCATATCTTCTTTCGGATCATACTTTACAGCGCCAGATATAGTACCAAACCAGATATTACCATTTTTATCCTTACAAATTGCGCGGCCATTATTTTCCATGGGCGTAAAGCCTTCGAGGTATCCATAATATTTGAAGGTTTCGGTTTTAGGATCAAATTTTTCTATTCCTTCAAAATGTCCAACCCATATATTGCCTTTATTATCCTGTTTAAGTTGCAGCAGATTTTCCGATCTTAATCCATTCTCTTTTGAGTAAGTGGTGAAGTGTCCTTTGCCATCGAATTTACATAAACCCCTCTGTGTCGCAAACCACAATGCTCCGTTTGCATCTTCCAGAATCGCCCTGACAAAATTATTGGCAAGCCCATCTTTGGTCGTGTAGTTCACAAATTCCGATCCGTCATATTTACTGATTCCTCCTCCTTCTGTGCCAAACCAGATATTGCCATCTCTGTCTTCCAGTATTGGCCTGACGTAATTATTTCCCAGTCCATCATCCGTGTTAAAATTCTTAAAAGATTTTCCATCATAAAAGCTCACGCCACCACCACCGGTGGTAAACCATATATTTCCATTTCTGTCAGCAGCCATAGAAATAATAATGTTGTTCGGAAGTCCGTCTTTGGTGCTATAATTTTTAAATTTCTTTCCATCAAACCTGCTGGCACCTCCCCCTTCGGTACCGAACCAGATATTGCCATTTTTATCTTCAATCATTGAGCAAATAAAATCACTCGGCAATCCCTCCTTCTGCGAATAATGAGAAAAAACCTTACCTGAATATTTGCTTACACCACCACCATTGGTACCCATCCATATATTTCCTTTGCTATCTGAAAGAAGTGAGAACACCATGTTGTTTCGCAGCCCGCAGGTATTGTTAAAAATAGTGAAGCCTTTTCTATCAAACTTGCTTACGCCATTCCCCGCTGTCCCTATCCACATATTATCTGTCCGATCCCTGATAATAGCTCTGATGTCATTATCAGAAAGTCCGGAGGCGATTGTATAATTATTAAAATGATCATTTTCCAAAACCGAAATTCCCGCAGGGGTTCCAGCCCAGATATTGCCATGATCATCTTCTGCCAGGCAGTTTACCACATCACTGATCATTCCATCTGCAGACGAATAATTTTTAAAATCGAAGCCATCAAATCTGGAAAGTCCTTTGTAAGTTCCAAACCACAAAACGCCTTTGCCATCAAAATAAATTGCACGTACAGTGTTGCTTGGCAATCCATCTTGTATTGTAAAATTTTCAAACTTTTTTCCGTCAAACTTACTCACTCCTCCGTAAGTTCCTATCCAGACATTTCCTTTTTTATCACCACTGATGGATAAGATACCATCATGAGGAAGTCCGGCTGATTTATCATAATTCGTAAATTTCTTCCCATCAAATTTGCTGACTCCTTTACCATCCGTCCCAAACCACATGTTCCCATCTATATCTTCGTAAATACATAAAACAGAATTATGCGCAAGGCCATCGGTGGTGGTGTAAGATTTAAAAGTTTGAGAGTCTGTTCTGAACTCAGCCGAAGGATCGTAGCGGGTAATTCCACCACCAAAAGTGGCGAACCAGATATTTCCTTTATGATCTTTGGTGATTGCCCTGAATACATTATGGGCAAGTCCATCCTTTACTGTATAGGTGATAAAATTTTTTCCATCCGAACGGCAGACACCGGCTTCTGTTCCAAACCACATATAACCGCGGCTGTCTTCACAAATCCCGTAAACTGAAATTTCGGGAATACCTTCGTGCAAGGCGTAGTGACGGAAAGGATATGTCTGGGCAAAACCGGATATAGCAAAAGCGAGCGCTGTTGCAAAAGAAATTAATATTCGCTTCATAGGGTCAGATGATATAGGCATATAAATTTAGGAAAAAATAGTTTGGGGAGAAAAAGAGTGTGCTTAAGACCTGACAGGTTTTAACCCCAAATTAATGAAGCATTCATAATAAAAGAACTTACCCTAAAATAAACAGCAAACCTGACAGGTCTTTATCAACGACACTGATTTTATATACCAATCAGCGCAGCACCCCAGACACCGGCGGAGTCACCGTATTGGTTTTTCACAATTTCAGTTTCAAGGCTGTCATTAAAAATATATTTTTTTACCTGATCAATTCCTAAGCTATACAGTTCGTCAATGTTTGAAAGTCCGCCGCCAAGCACAACGATATCCGGATCCAGGATATTAATCAGATTAGAAAGCGATCTGCCGAAGCTGTCAAAAAAATTATGAATGATTTTTACAGCGCCAGAATCTTCACTTCGGTATTTTTTCATAATATCCACCAGAGAAATTTTTACACCGGTCAGATCTTTGTACCTGTTTTCAATTCCTCCTCCTGAAATATATGTTTCAACGCATCCTTTCTTTCCGCAATAACAATCAGGTCCATGAGGGTCGATACTCATATGCCCCCACTCACCCGCTATGGATTGCCTGCCCGTAAT
>DATMOV010000304.1:0-11747 GCA_035568055.1 Cytophagaceae bacterium | reverse complement strand
AGGTAAATTGTTGAACAAACCGCGGATCAAACCAATGGAATGAAAACCAGTAAAACATTTCTCGGTTAAACTCAGGCATTGATGATCTCCTTCTTTTTTTTCCTGAATCTTTTTTCCGAAAATTTTCTCAGACTTTTAAGCGCGCTTTCCGTGTCGCCGCTTATCAGGCCGCCATATATAGCTTTATCAATGATCTGTAGGCCACTTTTCAGGTCTTCTTTATTATATAACGTAATGAGCTCTGTCGTAGTAAAGGTATTGACTGGTTTATTTTCCAGGCGTGAAATATATGTTTTCCATAAAGACAAAGCTTGCTCTATGACAGTTGTGTTTTTTGACCCGGTAAACTCATCTTCCAGATGACGATAGTTTTTTAAAAAATTCTGATGAATTCTGCGGAGGATAAAAAGCTTATATCTTCTTTTTGCGGGTTTGCCAAGAGTCATCAAAGAAATAATGATTGTCACAAGAATTACGATGGCGATGGTAATGTTGTAAGGATAATTAAATTCTTTTTCTATATGATTGAATTGAGCATTCTCCCGTAGTAACAGGCTATCAGGAACAAATTTGACTAACTCCCGGAGATAAATTGTATCCTGTAGCGGAAATGCTGGCGTGCTGTCGCCATTGTTAAGGATAAAAATGGGCAATGAAAATTTCTGGTACCTGTTTGTTTCAAAAGTCCGCAGGAAATATATAGCACTGTCATTGCTAATATTTTTGATTGTACTGGTAGGAAAGAATTCTTTGCGGATGAATTCAAAAGGATAATAATTATACGATGAATCTGGCATCAGTATTTCGGTTTCAGGCGTGTGGGAAAAACTCAGCGTATACCTTATCGTCTCGCCAATTTTCATGGAATCTTCCAGGAACACAGCTTTAACCTGGGCTCCGGCAAGCGAAGGAGCAAAAATGATGATGATAGTAAGGTTATAAAAAACGCTACGCACTTTTTCGGGCCTGATTTCTGATGCGGAAAAGTTTAATGAGCTTGGTTACATATTCCTCTCTTGTATCGATCCAGAGGTAATTAGCTTTGTATTTGCGGCAGATCAGTTCCAGATTTTTTTTACTTTCGCCAAAAGAGTTTTTCATCTTTTCCCTGAATTTCTTTGAAGATGAATTAACCCAGATAGTTCTGCGGCTCTCTTTGTCATATAGTGGAATAATTCCCAGACTAGGAAATTCAACCTCTCTGCTGTCTGAAAGATGAATGACTACCAGATCATGTTTTTGAGCCATCGCGATAAGGTTATGTTCATACCCATAATCAATGAAGTCAGATATCATGATCACAATACTTTTTCTTTTTAGCAGATTGAGCGCAAAGGAAAGCGATTTATTTACATCAGTGCGTATTGACTTTGGCTTAATCTTAAATAAGCTATAGATCATATTGTAGCCATGCTGCTGTCCTTTATCAGGTTTGATATATAATTCCTTCTGATCACTGAAGCCTATAAAGCCTACATGCCCGGATTCTTTCACAGCAGAGAGCGTAAGCACAGCGCAAATTTCTTTTCCTACATCTATTTTTTGTTTATCAATATCTCCGATTTCCTGGGAGGCACTTACATCAAGAATAAAAAAAACGCTCTGCTCTTTTTCTTCCCTGAATGTTTTGACAAAGGTTCCATGCCCTTTGGCGCTCACATTCCAATCTATTGTTCGTACATCATCTCCATACTGATAAGATCGGATGTCCGCGAATTCCAGGCCTGAGCCTTTAAAAACCGAATGAAAATCTCCCTGCATCCTGGTATTAATGGCTTTCCGGATATTTATTTCATACTTGCGCAGCTTTTTAATTATTTCTTTCACAAAATGAAGCGGGGTTATGATTTTAAAATTACTTTAAAATAGGTAATTTTCAGTTGTGAAAAAATATTTTTTACCTCTGGTCTGCTTTCTTTTTACTGCCTGTGATTCCGGCAACGAACAGCAGCAACCTCCGGCAGGGCTTATTCCAAAGGAAAAAATGGTAAGCCTATTAATAGATATTCACATCGCGGAATCCAAGATTATGCAGAGAAACATGCCCGGAGATTCTGCCCAGGTTTTATTTCAGGATTATAAAGCGGAGATTCTGAAAAAAATGAAGGTGGACAAGGAAGTTTTCCGGAAAAGTTATGAATACTATATGGTTAACATCAGCGACATGGACGCGATTTATGCTATTGTGGTTGACAGCCTTAGCCTTAGAGAATCGACGGGAAAGCTGAGTTACTAGCGTAACCGCTCATTGACATTTTTTGATTTCTTAATTTCAACTTTTTCGTTTTCTCTTTCAATAATGATGATCGCCAATATTACCGTGGCAAGCAGAATGATAAAGCCCATAAATTTTTTGTTTTTATAGAATGGCCTGGTAGCATGGCTATAACTATGCACTTTATTATATTCCCCCAATACTTTATTGAAGTCCATATGCTTCCTGATCTTTTCATCATCAGGCAGGGATTTGTTTTTGTTGATCTTATAATTGTTCATTTTCTTTCTCTGATCATCTTCTTAATCTTATCAATAATTCTGTATGTTCTCACTTTAGCATTGTTTTCCGTAACCAGCAGGATATAGCCAATCTCACGGAATGACTTGTCTTCAAAGAAACGCAGCTCCAGGTATTGAATCTCTTCCTTTGTTAAGTGGTTCAGGCTTTCCATGATTATCTGCTCCTTTTCATGCTGTTCTTCCGGTTCTTCATTTAGTTCCCCCATCAACCTGCTTAAACCCTCTTCTTCAATGCTGATGGCCCTGGTGGTTTTAGCCTGCCTGAAGTATTGATTCACTTCATTGCTTGCGATCCTATAAAGCCATGCCGAAAAAGGCACTCCTTTATATTCGTACTTCGGTAAATTTAATATGGCTTTTAAAAATACCTGGGAAGTGAGGTCGGCGGTATTATCTTCATCATCGGTGCGGCGGTGAATAAAGAGAAAGATCTGTTTGTAATATTTTTCATAAAGCGCTGAAAATCTATTAGGATCAACCTTTGCCTTGGTGATGATCGCAAGCTCATTTTTTATCTCTTCCGTTGATTGGTGAATGCTCAAATAGCGTCTATTTATTATAATAATACATTAGGTAGCGAAAAGATACAAAAAAGCTTAAAGCTAAAAGCATAAAGCTAAAAGTTTACAGCTTTTCTTACTTTAGGCTTTATACTTTCTGCTTTAAGCCTAAAAAACTAACTTTGCCTCTTAATTTACCGTATGCTTTACCCCGAAAATATAGAAGTCAAGATCGGATTTGACCAGATAAGAGAGTTGCTTAAGAAGGAGTGCCTCAGCCCACTGGGAGAAGGATATGTGGAGAAGATGAAATTTTCTTCTGACCTTCAGTTGATCACCAACCTTATTGCACAGACGGCAGAATTTAAAAAGATATTGCAGCTGGATCTTTCTTTTCCTTCCAAAGATTATATAGATGTAGTTCCTTATTTTGAAAAGATAAAACCTGAAGGTTCGCTACTTGAGCCTGAGATTTTCAGAGATCTTAAGCTTTCCATTTTTACCATAGCATCCTGCATTAATTTTTTTGAGCGTTTCCCAGATGAAGAGTACACAGCACTCAGGCAGCTTACCAAAGCAATAAACCTGGATAGAAATATATTCAGAAGTATCGATAAGGTAGTAGACGACAATGGTCTGGTAAAAGATGGAGCCTCCTCCGAATTATGGGATATCAGAAAAAATCTGATCACACAGCAGAGCGGGCTCCGTAAAGAGTTGGATAGAATATTAAAGTCTGTTAAGAAAGATGGTTTTGCAGATGAGCAGGTTGAAGTCACCATTCGTTCAGGCCGTATGGTAATCCCTGTGCTGGCTGAATATAAAAGAAAGGTAAGAGGATTTATCCATGACGAGTCAGCAACCGGACAAACAGTTTTTATAGAGCCGGCTGAGATTTTTGAAGTGAATAATCAGATCAAGGAACTGGAGCATCAGGAGAGAAGAGAGATACTTGAAATTCTTATACAACTGACGGATGAGATAAGGCCGTTTGTTCCGGATTTGAAGAAAGCTTATAAGTTCCTCGCATTAATAGATTTCATAAGGGCTAAAGCTCTGCTTGCTGTTAAAATGAATGCTGTCTCTCCTCACATTGAAAAGGCACAGATCATCAGATGGGTGAAAGCCCGCCATCCCTTGCTGTATCTTTCTTTCAAAAAACAGAACAGAGAAGTAGTGCCTTTAAATATTTCACTCGATAAAGAAAAAAGGATATTAATTATTTCAGGACCTAATGCAGGAGGTAAATCAGTCTGCCTGAAAACAGTTGGCCTGTTACAATATATGTTTCAATGTGGATTATTGGTGCCGCTGGAAGAATTTTCAAATATGGGAATTTTCAAAGATATTTTTATTGATATCGGGGATGAGCAATCCATCGAAAATGATTTGAGCACCTATAGTTCCCATTTAAAAAATATGAAGCAATTTCTTTCTTTCGCCGGAAGCAAATCGCTGGTTCTTATTGATGAATTTGGCACAGGTACAGAACCTCATTTTGGTGCAGCCATTGCAGAAGCGGTTCTTGAGCAATTGAATAAGCCAGCAATATATGGAGTGATCACAACGCACTATACTAATCTGAAAAGTTTTGCGGAAAGAACGGAAGGAGTGGTTAATGGTGCCATGCGCTTTGACATAGAAAAGCTTGAGCCCCTTTATGAACTGGAAATAGGAAATCCTGGAAGCTCTTTCGCACTGGAAATTGCCACCAAGATTGGCTTACCAATGGACCTCATCGAAAGTTCAAAGCTGAAGCTTGGGGAAGAACAGGTAAGCTATGACAAGCTTCTCAGGGAGCTTGAATTAGAAAAAACCAAAGTGCTCAGACAAAACGAAAAGCTAAAAGGCACAACCACTGAGCTTGATAAGCTCATCGCTGAATACACCGAATCCAAAGAGTTTATTGATACTCATAAAAAGAAGCTGCTCAATGAAGCAAAAGCTGAAGCGAAAGAGTTGCTGAAAGAAGTGAATCAAAAAATAGAAAGCGCTATTAATGAGATCAGGAAGAATAAAGGGGATAAAGAAATCACGAAGAAGCTGCGTAATGATCTTGAGAATTTTAATGAAAGCCTGAAGATGGAGGAAGTCAAAGATGCAGAATCCAACTATGAAGTAATGCCGGGAGAAATAAAAACAGGTGATCTCGTGAGGGTGAAAAATACAGGAGCCTTGGGCGAGATCATTTCGATCAAAGATAAAGATGCTGAAATTATGATTGGTGAGCTAAAGTCTACTGTGAAATTAAACAGGCTTGATAAGATCTCAAGAAAAGAATACCGCTCTCATCTTGGCGAGGAAAATATTGTAAAGAGCAAGGGTATCAATCTGCAGGAAAAAATGGGGAATTTTTCTCCCAATATTGACCTGAGAGGTAAAAGGACAGAGGAAGCTTTGAAAGAAATTGATTCACTGATTGACAGCGCGATCATATTTGCTGCGCCAGAGCTTAAAATTATTCATGGAAAAGGAGATGGAATTCTTCGCACATTAATCAGAGAGCATTTGAAAACTTATAAGGAAGTAAAATCTTTTACCGATGAGCATGCTGATAGAGGTGGGGCGGGAGTGACGCTGGTGAAGTTGAAGTAGAATAATAATTTTTTATTTTCGGGGAGCCATTCCTCGGCCTAAAAAAGAAGACGTCATTGTGAGGCAAATGACTGTTAATTTGAAAAGTAAAGTATGTTTAAATATAGAAAGAGTGTGGCAAAATTCTTAATGTTTTTCTTTAAACTATCAGTCATTTGCCTCGCAATGACGTGCTGATCTTCACAACCCTCGTCCCTGAAAGCCTCTCATGTATTCTTATTCCGCGGCTTGTCCCCCGACAGGCTATCAAACAGGCATAAAGATTATTGGCACTGTTTAATCTTCACAACCCTGGTTCCAGAAAGGATATCATGTATCCCAACTTATTCCTTGGCCTGTCCCCCGACAGGCCGTATTGGTCCTACTTAATTTTCACAACCCTTGTACCAGAAAGCATATCATGGATTCCAACTTCTGAGCCAAAAAGAAAAGAGATTCCGTCAAGGAGAGGGAAACGTAAAGAAGTTCTGATCAGAATTTGTAAAAATGTCGGTGGTTCACCGTGTATGTTTTTTACTTTGGTATTGGTTAAAAATTTCCCTAGAGTTCTTCCTGTTCTCCATTCCATCAAAAAATAATATCCGAAATAGCCCAGAAAGCATACTATATAGTAAATAGAATTTCCTTCCGGGTTGAATCCCAGGACTATAAAGAAGAATGCAAAAAAGATAATGATGGAAATGCAAAAAATATCAACCACATAATTATATAGCCTGGTACTTTTGTCAGCGAGATTCATTGCTTGTTTTTGTAATTGCTTATATCCAGAACTTCTTCGCACACTTCATATTCATATCGCTGATTGGAGCAGATGATAACCAATCTATCCGCTATATTTTTTCTGATCTCTTCCTGATACCAGTCTATGCCCCTGCTGTCAAGGTTGGAGGTAGGCTCATCCAAAAGCAGGAGTGGAGTATCTGAAAAAAATGCTAAGCCAAGCTTCAACCGGGTTTTCATTCCTGAGGAAAAAAATCTGATCTCCTTATCTTTAGAATTTTCAAGGTTAAGATTCAATATTAATTGCTCTTTGCTGCAATCTTTTCTGAATGATTTGAATTTAAGATGAAAGTCTATATGCTCTGAAAGTGTATATTCTTCTATGAGTTCCTGATAGGGAGTTGCTATGGATATTTCGCGATAAAGATGTTCAGGATCAATTATGTTATTGTTTTCTGAGTAAGCGATAGTTCCTTCTGATAAAGGCATCATGCCAGTGATGATCTGGAGCAGCGTGGATTTTCCGGAACCGTTCGGACCTGTTATCGCATAAGCTTTGCTTTGTTGGAGATCAAGCCGCAGACCTCGGAAGATCCATTCCCTGTTGAATCTCTTTCCTAAATTTTCAGCCTGAATCCGCATAGTGCTTTTTATTGGTGGAAGCCCTTCATGATGCCGCGGTCTGAATTGCGTATGAAGTTAAGGATCTCATCTTTTTCTTTGGAAGGAGGATGATTTAGCTCAACAAGGTCGAGGGCTTTGGTATTTACAATTCCTTTCAGGTATATAGTTCTGTAAATTTCCTGGATCTCATTGATCTTTTCGTTAGCATATCCTCTTCTTCTAAGTCCTATTGAGTTGATGCCGCAATAGCTTAGCGGTTCCCTTGCTGCTTTGGTAAAAGGAGGAACATCTTTTCTAACCAGTGATCCGCCGGAAACCATAGCATGGGCACCGATTTTCACAAACTGATGGACAGCGCTGGAACCTCCTACGATGGCGTAGTCATCCACATGCACATGGCCTGCAAGTTGTGTGGCATTAACAAGTATGCAATTATTGCCGATCACACAGTCATGGGCAACATGCACATAAGCCATGATCAGGCAATTTTTTCCTATCTCGGTTTTGAATCGGTCGTTGGTGCCACGGCTTACAGTCACACATTCTCTTATGACAGTATTATCGCCAATAATAGCCGTAGTTTCTTCTCCGCCGAATTTCAGGTCCTGTGGTATTGCTGAGATCACTGCTCCGGGAAATATTTTACAATTCTTACCGATCCTTGCGCCCTCCATGATGGTGACATTAGGTCCGATCCATGTGCCTTCACCGATTTCAACATTTTTGTATATCGTTGAAAATGGCTCAATCACTACATTAGGAGCAATCTTAGCCTGGGGATGTATATAAGCTAACGGTTGATTCATGATTCTTTTTTTACTGGCTCTTTTTTTACAATACTGGCTGACATGACGGCTTCACAGACAAGAACGCCTGCTACAAAAGCCTGGCCTTGCATTTTCGCTATTCCTCTTTTAATAGGAGCCAGCAGCTCACATTTAAAAATTATTGTATCACCAGGAACAACCATCTTGCGGAACCTGCAACTTTCTATGCTGAGAAAATAAGTCCAGTAATTCTCAGGATCAGGCACTGTATTCAGTACAAGAATTCCGCCGGTCTGCGCCATCGCTTCGATCTGCATTACACCTGGCATTACAGGGTTGCCGGGAAAATGGCCCTGAAAATACGGCTCGTTGATCGTTACGTTCTTGATCCCTGCAACTGTTGTTTCATCAAGATGAAAAATTCTGTCTACCAGCTTGTATGGATAAGTATGCGGAAGTGCTTTATAGATTTGATTTACATCAAGTACCGGAGGCAGCTTAGGATCATAATGTGGTATGTTGTGCCTGGATGCTTCCGTCATTGCTTTTTTTATTTTTTTTGCGAAAGCCACATTGGCTGCATGGCCGGGACGGGCGGCAAGGATTTGCGCTTTAAGAGGCCTTCCAATCAGGGCAAGGTCTCCGATCACATCAAGAAGTTTATGCCTGGCAGGCTCGTTTTTATAGCGAAGTTCAACGTTGTTAAGTATACCTTCTTTTTTTACTTCAACTTTACTTTTATTAAAAAGCTTTGCCAGGTGCTCAAGCTCCTCATCTTTTACGATTCTGTCAACGACTACAATGGCATTGTTCAAATCTCCGCCTTTGATCAGATTTTGTTTCTGAAGCATTTCCAATTCATGCAGAAAGCAGAATGTGCGGCAGGAAGCGATCTCTTTGGCGAACTGGTTAATGTTAGTGAGAGAGGCGTGCTGGCTGCCCAGCACCGGCGAGTTATAATCCACCATGACCGTTACCCTGTAATCATCCAGGGGCAAAGCGGCGATCTCTACATTTCTATCATTGTCCCTATAGGAAATGCCTTGTGTAACCTCGAAAAAATTTCTCAGAGCATTCTGCTCTTCCATTCCTGCTTCTTCCAGCGCTTCTACAAACTTGATGGAACTTCCGTCCATGATTGGCGGCTCCGGTCCATCGAGCTGTATCAATACATTGTCAATCTCCAATCCAACGAGTGCGGCAAGCGTATGTTCAACGGTATTTATTCTCGCACCGTTTTTTTCTATGGTCGTTCCTCTTGAAAGGTCAACGACATAATCTACATCGGCTTCTACTATAGGGCTTCCATCGAGGTCAATCCTTTGGAATTTTATTCCGTGATTAATTCCGGCAGGCACGAATGTCATATTCGCTCTAACTCCGGTATGCAGACCAACTCCTGAAACAGAAACAGCCTTTTTGATCGTGTGTTGTTTTAAATTCATTTTGGGCACTAAAAAACTATAACGTAGGTAAATTTATGATTTTTTCTTCCAGCTCTTCAATCCTCTTCTGAAGCTCGGGCAGCTTCCTGAATATGGCATGTGATTTGAGATTTTTCTTATAATCGAATGCAGGGGAGCCCTGGATCGAGGTTCCTTTTTCATTGATAGATTTTCCAACGCCAGACTGTGCGCCGATGCTGGTCTTGTCAGCCAGAATAATATGGCCGACAATTCCTACTTGTCCGCCAATCATGCAATTGTCACCAATTTTTGTAGAGCCTGATACTCCCGACTGAGCCGCAATAACGGTATTCCTGCCAATCTCAACATTGTGGGCTATCTGTATCAGGTTATCAAGCTTTACACCTTCATGAATGATGGTGGAGCCCATGGTGGCACAATCAATGACGGTATTGGCACCAATATCCACATGGTTTTCAATGATCACATTTCCAACCTGTGGAATAGTTTTATAAGTTCCGTCAGTCTGTGGGGCAAAACCAAATCCATCGCTTCCGATCACGCAGCCGGATTGAAAAGTACAATAACTTCCGATGATGGTATCAGAATAAATTTTTACTCCCGCATACAAAATGGTATTATCTCCGATGGTCACATTATCCCCAATATATACATGAGGATAGATCTTTACGTTTTTTCCTATTTTGGTATTGGTTCCGATATAGGAAAAAGCGGCTCTGTATATATTTTCTCCGCAAGAGGAATTATCACCGATAAAACAAGGATTTTCTACACCTGATTTTTGAAATGATATCACCCTATGGTATTCTTCAAGCAAAGTTGAAAAGCTTGAGTAAGGGTCGTCAACAAGTATTAAAGTGGTTTTAAGCTCTTCTTTTGGTACAAAATCCTTTCCGACGATTACAGCGCTGGCATCAGTGGAATAAATAAAATTTTCGTATTTTGGATTAGAAAGGAAGGCTATGGAACCGGCTTCAGCCTCCTGTATTTTGGCCAGGCGGTTGATTTTAGCGCCTTGATCTCCCTTTATCTCGCCGCCAATCAGAAATGCTATTTGTTGTGTAGTGAACTCCATTTAACAAGATTGTACTGTTCCTATTACAAATATACGTTTTTAGGCCAGCATAAATAATGTTTTTTTACTATTTTACTGATAGCCTTGATATTTGGCAGGTCAGATGCCAGAGCAACATCCACCACTCTTCCTGTTTTTGTTAATATATTGATCTTATCTTCTTTATCGAGATATGCTGCATTGCTTACAGAACCTTTTAATAAAAAATACCTGACATCTCCTTCTTTAATCTTTAATTTAATACATATGTTTTTTTCTAATTTCCGGATCATTCCCTGTTCGAAATCTTTAACCGCTATTTCGATTCTGAAAAGCCGTCTTTCAAGCAGGTCACTGCAAAGCTGTGATAATATTTTATCAGGATGTTTAGACCACATTTTAATAGAGGCCCAAATATCGTAATCATCCATAGATGTAAAAGCACTGAGATAAGTGGGGACTTTTTCAAAATCGCTGAACTTTACATCTTCTTTTAAAAAAACTTCCAGCGCATCGGTTGCGAAAATATTTTCGCCACTTCTGTGCAAATATTTTGCTCTTTCAATAATGCTGATCAACATCTTCTCGGCACAGACAGTGGTTTTATGAAGATACACCTGCCAGTACATCAGCCTTCTCGCTGAAAGAAAATTTTCGATGCTATAAATACCTTTTTCTTCCACCACCAATTTATCATTGTGAACATCCAGCATCTTAATGATACGATCGGCACCTATCGTACCTTCCGAAACACCTGTAAAAAAGCAGTCTCTTTGCAGGTAATCCATTCTGTCAATATCCAGTTGTCCGGATACCAGCTGATGAAAGAATTTTCTTTTGTATTTGTTGGTATATATTTCCAGGGCCAGTGTCAGTGCTCCGTTAAATTCTTTATTAAGTTTGCTGATGATGAACGTGGAGAGTTTTTCATGAGCAACATTTTTCATGAGGCTATGCTCCAATGTGTGTGAAAAAGGGC
The DNA here is from genome assembly GCA_035568055.1 of Cytophagaceae bacterium. Taxonomy (GTDB): domain Bacteria; phylum Bacteroidota; class Bacteroidia; order Cytophagales; family Cytophagaceae; genus DATMOV01. Next base: position 564 of record DATMOV010000304.1, on the reverse strand, counting down.
CGTGGCCGATGTCGTGCAATAAAACCGCTATTCTTGCTGCTTCCAACTCCTGACCGGAGACATGATGCCCTTTGTTACGGAGGTTGACCAGGGCAAGCCCCATCAAATGCATGGCTCCTATGGCATGATGAAACCTGGTATGCAATGCTCCCGGATAGATCAGGTCCGTAAGGCCAAGCTGCCTGATCCTTCGTAAACGCTGAAACCATGGATGTTCAATGATATCGAAGATCAACTCACCCGGAATGTTGATGAATCCGTAGACAGGATCATTGAAAATCTTTTTTTTATTCATCTTCATTTGAAATGAAACTGTAAAGGGTTGTTTTGCAAGACTGTCTTATTTATATTTAAATACTCAAACAAAGCGTATTTTTACCGGTTATTTTTAAATAATTAACTTTCAACAATAAAATCAGCAACTCTTAACAATAGATCATGCAAAGATATAATATTTTATGGGCGGACGATGAAATTGATCTTTTAAAGCCACACATCATTTTTCTTACAAACAAAGGGTATGATGTAACCCCTGTAACAAGTGGGATGGATGCTGTTGAAAAA
>DATMOV010000303.1:0-2028 GCA_035568055.1 Cytophagaceae bacterium | reverse complement strand
AATATTGACAAAGACTGGAACTGGATCAATAAGTACAATACGGAGGGAGTACCGATGGAAAATATTTCCGGGGAAACTTCTTTGCTGGCTGTGCAAGGCCCCAAAGCTGCGGCAGCGCTGCAAAAGCTGACCTCTGTAAATCTCGCGTTAATGGAATATTACACTTTTAAGATCGCGGATTTCGCCGGTGTAAAAAACGTATTAATCTCAGCTACTGGCTATACCGGTGCAGGAGGATTTGAAATTTATATTGAGAATAAATATGCCAGAGAAGTCTGGGACAAAATATTTGAAGCCGGTAAAGACTATAACATCAAGCCAATAGGCTTGGGCGCGAGAGATACATTAAGGCTGGAGATGGGTTACTGTCTTTATGGAAATGATATCGACGACACTACTTCGCCGTTGGAAGCTGGTTTAGGCTGGATCACTAAATTCACCAAAGAGTTTACGAATTCTAAATCCCTGCAGGCACAAAAAGAAAAAGGAGTCAGCAAAAGGCTGGTAGGTTTTGAAATGATAGACCGTGGTATTCCGCGTGGCCATTATGAAATATTGAATGCTGCGAACGAAGTGATAGGAATCGTTACTTCAGGAACCCAATCACCATGTTTAGGAAAAGGTATCGGAATGGGATATATGAAGATAGAATCGACTGCACCCGGCACTGAAATTTTTATCAGAATAAGAGAGAAAGCTTTGAAAGCAAAAATTGTGAGTTTGCCTATTTACAAAAAATAATCAGTGAGTTTCTATGAAAAATATTGAAGTATGTCTTAGTCCGGCTCTGCTCGATCTTTATGGAGTGGAAAATAAAGTAGTTGTCGTAGTGGATATTTTGAGGGCTACCTCCTGTATGACTACAGGACTTGCGCATGGATTAAAAAGTATTATACCCGTTGCCAGCCTGGACGAATGCAGCAATCTGAGAGCTAAAGGTTTTATTGCCGCAGCAGAGCGCGATGGCAAAATGGCTGACGGCTTTGACCTTGGTAATTCTCCTTTCAGCTATATGGATAAATCGCTGGTTGGAAAATCTGTGGCCATGACAACCACCAATGGCACACAGGCGATAAGCAAGTCACTGAAAGCGGAAGAGATTATCATAGGCTCCTTCCTGAATAAAACTTCGGTGATCAATTATTTATTAGCGCAATCGAGCGATGTATTGGTATTATGTGCCGGCTGGAAGGGTCAGATTAATCTGGAAGACACTTTATTTGCCGGAGCTCTTGTCGAAGGTGTTGGAAAAGAGTTTGCCTCTGAAAATGATTCGGCGATGACGGCTTATACTTTATACCAGGCGGCTAAAGGCGACCTGTCAAAATTCCTTTCCAATTCCTCACACGTTCGCAGACTAAGAAAACTAAACATCATTAAGGATATAGATTTCTGTCTTCAGTCAGATGTATATCATGTAATTCCTATATTAAAAGGTGGCGAGCTTGTAAAAATGGAAATGCGGGAAGAAATGTCTGTTAAAACAATTAGATAATTTTTTCAATTAGAAAATGAGTTAATTAAAAAAGCAAAGCATGAAATCAGTTTCTTTCATCTGACTTCATGCTTTGCTTTTTTGTCTTAATGAATTTAATGATAATTAGTTGTGTCCCTTCAATTAACTAATTAACTAATTTTTTTCTAATTAATTTTAAGCACCCAATTATGTTTATCTGCAATCTTACCCAGCTTGATATCGTTGAGTGCCTGGTTAAGCCTGTTTGAAATTTCTCTCTTGGAAACATCCGGCAGGTATAGATCTTCGCCTTTATAATTTATCACGGCGATATGCGTGATAGTCGCGGCAGTGCCGGTTCCAAAGGCATCTTTAAGTGTGCCGTTTTTGTGCGCTGCGAGTACTTCTTCAATGCTGATATTTCTTTCCTCCAGCTTTAATCCCCAGTCTTTTGCCAGTGTAATAACGCTATCGCGGGTTACACCGGCCAGAATTGAGCTGTGAAGGGGTGGGGTTATAATGGTGTCATTGATCTGGAACATGACATTCATCGTTCCTGATTCTTCGAAATA
>DATMOV010000302.1:0-4327 GCA_035568055.1 Cytophagaceae bacterium | reverse complement strand
GTTCCCGCTGCTATCGTTCCGGACAACTTAAGATCCGCGGTAACAAAAAGTGATAAATACGAGCCTACTATTAACGAAACTTTCTCTGACTTTGCAGAGCATTACAATACGACCATTTTGCCAACAAGAGCATATAAGCCCAAAGACAAAGCTTCTGTTGAAGTGGCGATTAAAATTATTTATACAAGAATCTATGCAAAGCTTCGGGATGAAAGATTCTATTCTATTGAGGATTTAAATAAAGCTGTTGCTATTGCCCTTGAGGAACATAATAATCATCACATCACCGGAAAAGATGTCAGCAGACGACAACAGTTTGAGAATATGGAGCGCGCCACATTAGTGCAGCTTCCCAAGCTTCGATATGAATTCAAAAAACAGCAGTATGCCACCGTTCTTCGAAACGGTCATGTTTCTTTAAGCGCGGACAAGCATTTTTACAGCGTTCCTTATAAGCACATCGGCACTAGAATTAAAATGATGTACACCCGCTATACTGTAGAGATTTTCTGTAACTACGAGCGCATAGCTTTTCATAAGCGTACTCAAAGTCCTTATAGATATACCACTGATAAGGAGCATTTACCTGAGAATCATCGTTTCGTATCGGAGCTAACTCCTGACCGACTTTTAAGACAGGCTGAGGAAATCGATAAAGATGTAAAAATTTATATTTCAAAAATTCTTACAAGTGGGAAGCAGCATGCTCATCAGAAGTATAAGATTTGTCTGGGGATTATAAGCTTATCAAAAAAATTCGGAAAGGAACGACTGGCCAAAGCCTGCCAGAGGGCAATAGAATATCAAATCTACAGCTATAAATCGGTAAAGGGCATTCTTACAAAAGGCATAGAAAGACAGGAAACCGATGAAATCCAGCCATTGGATATGCCTCAACATGAAAATATCCGGGGAAAAGACTACTTCCATTAAAACTTAATATAACTAATAACCAATAATTAATATGAAAATGAACATGAATACTACTACACTTGAAAAGATGCAAAAGATGAAGCTCTTGGGAATGCTTAGAGCATTCAAAACAAGTATTGAGTCAGGAAAGACTGAAAGTTATACTCCTGATGAAATGATTTCAAGCCTTATTGATTCGGAATGGGATGACAGGAAGAATCGAAGCGTGGAACGGCAGCTCAAAAACGCTAAGTTCAGATACAAGGCTTCCATTGAGCAATTTCATTTCAAAGCAGACCGCAATGTTGACAAGAACCAAATCATCCGTTTTGCGCAAGGCGCATTTATAAACAACTCTGAAAATATACTCATTACCGGAAGTACAGGGACAGGTAAAAGCTATATAGCCTCCGCGATCGGTCATCAAGCATGCGAAGCCGGATTTAAAGTTTTATACTGCAATTGTGGGAAGCTGATGGCAAAGCTTAAAATGGGTAAAGCGGATGGTTCTTATGCCAGAGAAATAGCAAAAATAGAAAGACAGAATCTTTTAATACTAGATGATTTTGGATTGCAGCCGTTAGATACGCATGGACGTGCTACACTGATGGAGATTATTGAAGATCGCCACGGAAAGAATTCAACCATTGTTATTTCGCAAGTGCCGGTGAATAAATGGTATGATATAATTGGCGAGCAAACAGTAGCCGATGCAATACTTGACAGGATTGTTCATCAGTCTCATAGGATTGAACTGAAAGGTGAATCCATGAGAAAAAGAAACGTAAATAGCCAGGAGACAGGTACGACAAAAGCTAAGGCCGCGTAATTTTCCGAAATCAAACAAATACATGACTGTAAATAAGTAGGATTCGGTCGCGGGAAATATTCCTACTTGTTTTTATCACTTTCACGCACCTTGAAATTTCAATGTAGAATCCAACTCTAAAAGAAAGTTAATATGAGTTTAAATTACTCATATTAACATTTATCAGAAAGAGTTCTTGCTTCCAAATTATAAGATTGATAATAAATTGGAAGTTCTTTAAAAATTCCACGTAAATGGTTAAAATAATCTTTTGTCTGTTTGTCGGCTGGGAATTGAGTTACGATAATTAGCTCTTTTGCTTTTTGTTTATCAGGGTAGAAGCAATATTCCATTAATTGACCAAAAGCCTCCCGAATAGATGTCTTTATTGAATTATATGTCTTAATCTCATAGAAGATTAAATTGCTGCCATTATTTACCACAATATCAATCCTGTTTGCTCCATATCCTGCCGGATGCTCTCTTGTTACATTTTCTTTGCCATATTTTTCCTTTAAGGTTTTAGTTAAAGAATTACTAATAGCCTTATGAATATGTGCTATTTCTACTGACCTTGGCTGTCGAATATAAGTTTTTGATTTTGGTATTGAATCATCATTATTGTCATTTGGATTGTTTATAAACGAAAAATTATCTTGGAGCAGTTTGTCATTTATTTCATATTCTTCTCTGAAATGGCCAAAAGCATATCTTGATTGATCATTAATTGGATGACTATCCGGAAGCTCAAAGTAGGGATCATTAATAAAAATATCAGAGGGTCTAAATTTCACATTAAATAAATTCAGTCCTTTCCAATCTGAAAATCCTTTTTCGTTTGCCCCTGATGCCTTAATTTGTTCTTCCATCTCTATAAGCCAACCCTCATTAATATAGATTTGATTTATTTCATCAGCTTCTTTTGAATCAATAACAATAAGATTTTTTATCTCGCCAATCCAAAACCTCTTTTTCGTTTCACCATTGATACTGTATAGCCAAACATCATAAACCTTATTAGAATAAGCATCTTGTTCTTTTCGGACTGGTTCAAGAAAACCATAATGAAATCCTTTAATTATTTTGCTCGTATCAAATAACCATTCCTCATGGCCATAACCATAGTGTGCTTCATGAGAATCTTTGTGCTCACTTTTTCCAAAGGAACCGGATGGCATTACCCAGCCTAAATCATTCCAAGCTACTCTTGCTATCCGATTCTCTATCAAGGTTTCTTTGAAGATTTGTGAAATATCTGAATGCCTCTTCAATTGAAACAATGTCTTCCACCAGTTCCCTGAACCTGATCCCGATGGTTTGATTCCTTTATATTCTGGAGGGCTATAATCCCACATTACCTCTAAATAACCATCATCTATTTTTGAAGTGTCAGATATTGTTCCAACTGCCGTGATACGGACTTTACTTCCTTTTTTATCAAAAAAACGAATACCGATTCTATCATTAATTTTGATTTTTTTTAGCTCATTAAAAACTTTTAATCCTTCACCTTCTGTTAAATCGTGATCGGTACGCCAATATTTTTTCCTTATAAACTCATCAAACATATTGATTAGATTCCCTCTTAGCCCATAATAACTAGCCCCGATCCAATAATTTACTTTTGCATCTTTGATTTTATTTGACTTAAATAAAATTTGAAAGCCTAAAGAAGAAATGTAATTTCTTGAGCTGTCATTACTGGTAAAATCTGTTGTTTGAATCGGTGTAGAAGTGAAGGTACTAGCTATTTCTACCACGTATTTGAATTGATAGAGCTTTCCGTTGAAATTTAACCAATACTCGCTCCAATCATTATTTTTAGGAACAGCTCCCATGTCAATTTGCTGTAGTGCATCTAAAACATTTTCAGGTTTAATAAAATCCAATTGATGTACCATAAATTATAATATATCTAAATAGCCCTTTGCATATCTAGTTATATTCCTTGTGGTTGTGTAAGTTTATTTTCCCATGCTTGCTTATTTTCAGCATCGGGAACAGCTAGAACCAATATTTTTCTGGGTCTAGTCATTCCAACATAAGCTATTCGCAATTCTTCACTATCGGAGATTAAAATATTATCACGAAGTATAGTCTTATATGCTTTTCCTATTCCTTTTGACTTTAAAATTAAAAGTGTAGCCTCAAAAGTTTCTCCCTTAGCGCTATGGACAGTTCCAAGTCTATAATTGAAATTTAGAGCCTTGTCATTTTCATTTAAAAACAACTGCTGAAACGATAGATTTTTTCCGGAATTTTCGATTTGAAGTTCTTTCCCAATGTTAGCGTTAGTAAAATTTTTATTTACCTCTGTTACCCATGCTCCTATGGCAATATTTGTATTGGGAAGTAGTTTAATTATGTTAAACACATTACTTCTAAATTTGGTAAATCCATGTTGACTTATTATTTGATCAATGTCCTCTTCTTTGCAATGTGAAAGATTATTATAAATTTTCACTATTGCCTTTTCAATAAGCTTAAATCCCTTTTTAAAATCTCCCTTATCATATAAGAACTTACCTCTGGCAAAGTCTTTTGTATAACTACTATGTTGAGACCACACTTTAGTATTAAATGGAATTTCTTTAATTCCGGTTATCT
>DATMOV010000301.1:0-2245 GCA_035568055.1 Cytophagaceae bacterium | reverse complement strand
CTCAATGTAAACGGTAAGGTCATTTTAAAAGATGAACAGTTACATACATGGTTCATTGATCCTGACATCATTTTTGAAATTCCAAGAAGGAATGAAGAACCATTACTTGTTAACTCCACTAATTCATGGGATCTGAGGCCTTATGCCTATACAGGAGTTCCGAATCTTTTTCTTGCCTCTGACTATGTAAAAACCAACACAGACCTTGCCACTATGGAAGGTGCCAATGAAGCTGCCCGCCGGGCTGCAAATAGTATTATAGACGCTTCAGGAGTCAAGGCTAAAAAATGTAAGATCTGGGATCTGCATGAGCCGGCGATATTCTTTTTATTGAGACAAAGAGATAATAAAAGATATAAGAACGGATTACCCTGGTCTCCGCATTTACCATTCATTATCCGAATCCTGTTTAAAATCAGACTTTGGATTATGCAGAAATCCGGGCATTAACACTAAACTTAAAACAATCATGGAAAAATTAGTTAATCTTGAAATTTATTCTCCACTGGAGCTTATATTATTTACTTTATGCTGCTTGTTATGGGCTGTAGTATATATTATTGTCATTGTCAATATACATAAACATAAGGTGATAGAAATTCCTGTGGCAGCAGTATGCGCTAATGTTGCATGGGAACTTTGGTGGGGCTGGGGATATCACACCAATATGGGTGTACTTTTCCAGTGGGGCTACAGGATCTGGTTTTTTCTTGATGTGTATATAGTCTATTGTGTATTTAAGTATGGCAACAAGCAGGTTTTATCGGATCCCTTGAAAAAATATTATACTCCCGCTGTAGTCATGGGATTGCTATTTTGGATCATAGCACTTTATTTTTTGATCCCTGAACATGACACGGATAAGTTCGGCGCTTTTTCAGGATATATATTAAGCGTATATATGGGAACCCTTTATTGCTTCCAGATAGTGAAACAGCCAGGTTTCGGAATATCTTATGTAAACGCCTGGTTAAAGATGATCGGAACAGGAGCTTGCTCAGTGATGTGCTATATACATTTCTGGAAAATCCCGGGCTTCAACAGTTTATTATCTCTTTGTGCTATCACACTTTTTCTTGATTGTTTATATATATATTTGGTATATAAAAGACCCAAATTTTATTCATAAAAAATGTTTGAGCTTTTAATGAATACATGTTAACAACAGTTTACTTCTATTATGGTTAGCTCATGATTCTGGTTCTCAAATTAAAATCAATCTGGGATCAGATTGTCAATATTGGTGTATACAGAGAGGCAAGATCCAGGCAGGGTGTCAGAATCATGATGACTAACCGAGTCTATATTTTCAGTTCCTTTTTTTCAATTATATATACCTTCTATTTAATACACATAGGCCACTTTGTGCCTTCCTTAATAGTATTTGGAATGGCTGCTATTTGTGCACTTTTATTGTTTATCAATCACTTTCGATTTTATACCCAGGGGAAAATAATTTATACGGCAGCCTCTAATTTCTGTATTTACTATTTTTCATCATACCTTGGAAAATCCTCAGGGGTACACTTATTCGTATTACTCTCCCCTGTAATTATTCTTTCATTTTTTGATTTTAAAGAAAAGAAAAGCATACTGATTGGTATGGGGATCTATCTTTTAACCTTTATAATGATCATGGAAGTAGAAAACCCTATTATTCATCCTTCCAACATATTGACACAGTCTCAGCAGGATCTATTTTACATAGCCAATGTTTTTTTTATTCTTATTCTTTCTTCTGTCCTTATGATATTTCTTCTGAGATCAAATTCAGAAAAAAATATTGAATTATTAAAAAAGCAATTTATTCTAATAGAGAGCCAGAAAAGGCTGGAAGAAGAAATCAAAGAACATAAAATTGCCCGTGAGAAAATAAAAATAAGTGAATCCAGATTGGCTACATCCCTGGAAGCTGCGCAGCAAGGATTATGGGATTTAAATCTAAAGAATTTTCAATTAACCCATGATAAAATGTGGGCGACTATTATGGGGTTGAATGTGCAGCAAGAAAATATCATTTCGGTTGATCGATGGCTAAAAATAATTCGGAAAGATCACATGCCCTACGTGGAACAACTGATAAAGGAACATTTTAATGGAACACGTGCTTTTTTTGAAGCAGAGTATCAAATTCAGACCCACTCGGGAGAATGGAGGTGGATATTCTCAAGAGGAAAAGTGACGGAAAAAGATGAAAATGGAAATCCTATACGAATGATGGGAACCATACAAGATATTAATATAA
>DATMOV010000300.1:0-2832 GCA_035568055.1 Cytophagaceae bacterium | reverse complement strand
ATTGCTGAACCGTTGTTAATGAGTTCCCCACCTGTATTAGCCATGCTATACAAAGTCCATTGAGCAAAAATATTTTGTGAATATATAGTAGTAACAACAACCAGGAGAAACCTTAAAAACATAGATCAAGGTGTTAAAAATTTTTAAATTAAATGCTTTATTTTTAACACTTTGCAAATATAACACATTAAAACGAAGGCTTTAAAAGCATGTAATTTTATGTACAAAAAAAAGGGTAAAGTCTTGAAAAATATCAATTACATATCAATATTGACTAATCTACACCTAAGAACGCATGTAATAATTAGCAGATAAAATTAAAAATCAACTTATTAGCGCTCATTTCGAGACAGGCTGATAACAATTAAGCTTCCTATCAGGTTTTATACTTATTAACAGGAATAATCTCCCGGAGGAATTAGTATGAAAATAGTCAGCAATTTATGTTTTAACCTGCTTTGTATAGCTCTATGTATTACGTCTTGCACAAACAAAAAAGAGGAAACGCTCGCTGCTATTGATTCCTTAAGAAAATATGGAGATACGGCTCCGGCAGTTCAGTTTATTGCGCCACTAGCAAAAGACAGCTCCCTGGCAATATATTACGATACGCTTTTTCCACCTGCCGGTGATGATGGCTCAAGAACATTTTTCCATTTGAAAAACGGATTGGTATATACCGGACAAGCAGTCAATGAAAAGCCTGCTCTTTCAAAAGACATTGTCATGGCTTATTTCTATCATAATGATCCAGATACGTTAGCGACACTCACAAACATGTATACTTTCCCTTATCCTTATAATAATTGGAAAAAAACGATGACACTTTTCAGAAAAGGAGTTTCGGATGAAGCATACCAGCTTTGCAATACCAATTCAGATCTGGCGAATGTGTTTCATCATTCTTCGAAAGCAGACAGCATTTATGGCGCTGCATATAAGCTGGCAGCCCATGACATCATCGTTTTTAAAACAGAACAAAATAAATACGGACTGATCAGGGTGAAAAATTTAGTTCCGGGCAATAACCCATATAAAAATTTCCTGACCTTTGAGATGAAGGTGCAGAAATAAAGTCTATATCTATTGACGATGGATATGAGCAAGCTGCTCAAACAAAGATTTCTCCCGATCACTGAGTTTTAGAGGAACATCCGCTTTGATCGTTATATAAAGATCGCCAAAGCTGCCAGGTGAGTTGTATACAGGCATTCCTTTGCCTCTCAGCCTCAAAACTTTTTCATTTTGAGTCCCCGCTGAAATATTCACTTTAAGAATACCTGAAAATGCTTTTATATGCGCCTTGCCTCCAAGAATTAATGTGTAAATGTCTACGTGAAGATCTGTATAAAGATCATCGCCTTTCCTTTTAAAATCCGAATCATCTTTCACTTTTACAGTAATATAGAGGTCGCCTGCCTCTCCTCCACCGATGCCCTCACTTCCTTTGCCTTTCAGCTTGAGCACCTGCCCATCCCTGATGCCAGGCTTAAGCTTTATATTCATAGCCTGATTTTTCAAAGTGAAAGTTTTACTAACGCCCAGGTATGCTTCCTCCAGGCTTATCTCAATCTCCGCCCTCAGGTCGTTACCGGCAAAAGAATAAGTACGCGATTTCTTTTTGCTTTTTTGGCCGCCAAACAGGTTTTCAAAAATATCGGAATATGCTCCGCCTCCAAAGATATTTTCAAAATCTTCTGTATTCCCCTGATAGCTCCTCTGTCCGCCGCTGAAAGGATTGCTCTCTCCGGGCTCATGAGGAGCATTCCAATGTTCTCCAAACTGATCATATTTTTTTCTCTTCTCAGGGTCGCTTAATACATCATTGGCATGACTAATTGCTTTAAACTTCTCCTCCGCTGATTTATTATTCTGATTTTTATCAGGATGATATTTAATCGCGAGTTTCCGGTAGGCTTTCTTGATTTCCGCCTGAGTCGCGTTGCGTGGTATTCCTAATATTTTATAATAATCTTCTGCCATGGCCATTCATCTCATTATTATAACAATTCTCACTGTAATAAATGTTTTTCCGCTCTTTTTAAAACAAAATAAAACCAGCTGAGGTTTTTATAGAAGATATGGAAAAACCTCCTAAAAGCCATAATCAGCAATACCTGCGTAGCCTTCTTACGAAAGAAAAATTTAAACTTCGGAATAAGATCGATAGATTAGCTGGTATTCCTTTTGCTTTACTCGGATTCATCTGGTTCAATCTGCTGGTTTTCTATATGATTTATAAGCAGGATAGCTTCCTTGAAGGAGCTTCAGCAATCTGGATTTTATTCCAGGCTGAGCTGATATTAAAGATTTACTTGAGTCCTTCTACAGGTACAGGCCTATACTTCAAAAAGAATCCGGTTGTGGCGGTATCCGCTATTATTCCCGCGATAAGAGTTATTCATCTTTACAGATATACTATTTTTTCAGAGAGCCGGAGAAAAAATCAGCGGCAGAAAGTATTCAATTCCTAATTAAGCCTTCATCAACTTATACCTCTGATCATAGGATGTAAGAAGTGACGATGAATATTCTATATCCTCCGCATTAAATAAAAAATAAAAGACCTCCACTAATCAGGCTTTCTTACAAAAAAATGAAAAAAAATCCTTAATATGAAAATAAATTCTATCCGGATTCATCTTTGAAGATTTTAAAACCATATCTGCGATATCTGCTTATCGCCTTTATCGCTCTTTTTATTGCAAGAGCGATGATCATCTTTTATGACGGATTGTCAGACGAAATTGAACGAGCAGACGTAGCGCTGATACCAGAAAGTAAAGTTGAAAATGACGGAAAGCCTTCACAACGATTAAAAGCCAGGCTTGA
>DATMOV010000299.1:0-4834 GCA_035568055.1 Cytophagaceae bacterium | reverse complement strand
GAATCCAGGCTCAGAAAAGCACCTCAATTTTTAGACAGCCATGACCCGCACATCTGGTTCAATGTAAGGCTTTGGATGGAAGCTGTTCAGGAGATCAGCGTCGTATTACAGAAAACAGATATGGTAAACGCCGGGTTATACAAAAAAAATGCTGCGACTTATCTGAAAAAGCTGGATTCATTAGATAAATGGACCCGGTCGGAGATTCAAAGTATTCCTGAAAGTGGAAGAATTCTTATTACGGCCCATGATGCCTTCGGATATTTCGGGGATGCCTATGGCATTGAAGTCAAAGGCCTGCAAGGTATCTCTACCCTGTCTGAATTCGGATTGAATGACGTAACCGAATTGGTAAATCTGATCGTTTCCAGAAAGATCAAAGCTGTCTTTGTAGAGTCATCCGTTCCAAAAAAATCGATTGAGGCTGTGGTGGAAGGCTGCCGCAACAAAGGCCATGACGTAATAATCGGCGGAACTCTTTATTCAGATGCTATGGGCCCGTCAGGAACATTCGAAGGCACTTATATTGGCATGGTGAAAGCTAACGTGAATACGATTGTGAAAGCGCTTAGGTAGTTGTGAGTTGTGGTGGATGATCCTGTCAATGCTCATTAGTCATTACCTACACGTTTTTAATGACTCATGACAACAAAAGAATTAAAATTCATAATAATGAACGAATGCTAACAACCAACAACTATCAACCAACAACCAATAAAATGATAGAACAAGTAAAAGACCCGGCAGTAGAAATCCACGACCTTACCGTCAGCTATAATAAGAAGCCTGTTTTGTGGGGTATTGACCTTACTTTACCTAAGGGTGCCATTATTGGAATTATTGGCCCGAATGGAGCAGGTAAATCTACTCTGATCAAAGCCATTATGAAACTGATACCTGCGGGGAGCGGATATATAAAGCTATTCGGAGAAGACCTGAATCAGGTCAGACATAGAATAAGTTATGTGCCACAGAGAGAATCGGTAGACTGGGACTTTCCTGCTTCTGTGATGGATATCGTGCTCATGGGCCGCTATGGCAAGCTTGGGCTTTTTAAAAGGCCAAGGAAAGCCGATAAGGATGTGGCGCTGGATTGCCTGACGAAAGTAGGTATGGAAGGATATGTAAACAGGCAGATCTCCCAACTTTCAGGCGGGCAGCAACAGCGGGTATTTCTTGCCAGAGCTTTGGCCCAGGATGCTGACCTGTATTTTATGGATGAGCCTTTCGCAGGAGTTGATGCCGCCACAGAATCGGCCATCATTCAGATCCTGAGAGAAATGGTAGCAAAAGGCAAAACAGTGGTGGTAGTTCACCATGACCTGAACTCAGCGGAGGATTATTTCAACTGGATACTTTTTCTCAACATGCGCCTTGTAGCCTCCGGCCCAACCAAACAAGTATTTACTCAGGAATTGCTCCAGGAAACTTATGGTGGTAAGCTTACAGTACTGGCTAAAGTGGGAGATTTGCTGGAGAAGCAACAGCTGCCGACGAGGGAAAAATAGTAATTAGTGCTTTGTGCTCAGTGCCTGAAACAAATTGAATTGTTACTAAACCAGACATAAAGATGCTTAAACACTAGTCAATAGACACGGAGCATTAAAACATAAACGATCTATGCATTGTGCACTATGCACTGCGCATTATAATTAAAACGAAGAAATCTGAGCACTGTACACTAAAACATGGAAAAGCTAATCCAATTCCTCTCCTTCTCCGACCCGAACGTCCGCTTTGTGGTGGCGGGATGCGTATTGCTTACAGTGAGCTCGGCCATAGTGGGTTGCTTTACTTTTCTTAGGAAGAGAGCTTTGCTGGGCGATGCAGTGGCTCACTCAGTTTTGCCGGGAGTTTGTCTTTCATTTATGATCGCCGGGACAAAAAATCCTTTTGTATTGCTGATCGGAGCTTTTCTTACAGGCTGGCTGTCACTTTTGGCTATTGACTATATCACAAGAAACACAAAACTTAAAGAAGATACAGCTATCGGGCTTACGCTTTCTGTTTTCTTTGGAATAGGCATTTTGCTCCTCACCAATATTCAGCATTCGGGCAATGCCGCGCAATCGGGACTAGACAGCTTTCTATTTGGCAAAGCGGCTTCACTGATGCTGGATGATATTTTAATTTTTGGAACTGTCGGGATCATTCTCATCGTAATTGTTTTCCTTTTCTATAAAGAGTTATTCCTGATTTCCTTCGATGAAAATTTTGCCCGCACCATAGGGCTGCCGGTTAAAACCATAGAATTACTTTTATCCACCCTCACTGTAATGGCCGTAGTGGTTGGAATTCAGGCGGTAGGCGTTGTATTGATGGCTGCCATGCTTATTACTCCTGCCGCCGCGGCAAGGTATTGGACAAGTAACCTTACCAGTATGATCTTCCTTGCTGTGATGTTGAGCATGATCTCAGGCATTGGCGGGGCTTTTGTTTCTTATCAGGAAAAAAACATGCCTACCGGTCCGTGGATCGTGATGATCATTTCGGTCATAGCAATACTCTCCTTTCTTTTTTCTCCGCAGAAAGGCATCGCGGCGAGGCTCTTCATTCAGCGACAACATAAGCTTAAGATCCTCAAAGAGAATATTCTTAAACTGCTATTTCAACTGGGTGAAAAAGAGAAAAACTTCCTCACTGAAAGAAGTATTGATGAGATTATTCAAAAGAGAGCGATGGAAAAAAGTGAGTTAAAGAAAGGATTACGCCTATTGCGGCTTGAAGGATATGTAAGTAAAGAAACCACAGGATGGAAACTTACAATTGAAGGAAAAGAACAGGGACAACGTGTAACAAGACTGCATCGCCTGTGGGAGATGTATCTCACGGAATATCTGCGCATCGCTCCGGATCACGTTCATGATGATGCCGAAAGCATGGAACACATCATCACTCCTGAGATTGAACAGAAGCTGGAAGAACAATTGAAACATCCAAAGACGGATCCTCATTTATCGGAAATACCTTATAAAAGTTAAAAAAGTGTTAATACTGCATTGAAAGGCGAAGAATGCCAATTCCTTTATCCCACCCTAAACCTTTAAAAAAGTGCCGACACTTGCATCCTGCCTATATTCACAACTTTTGCAGTACCGGCTCTTCGACCTTCATAGCTAAAGGTTAGCTGTAAGCCATTCGAAAGTTTTTCCAGCCAGTTAATGTTCCATGTAAAATTATCTCCCGGCTGTAATGCTTCCAGCATTTCATAGCCAATCGGAGAACTCACTGGGCTAAATTCCGGATGTGTATTATCCTGAAAATTTTTCGTGGCGATCTTTATATATTTTATATCGCTATTAATTGTGCGTCTGGAAACCATATTGACCTTCAGGTCAAAACCGGCCTGATACATATACACCTTTTCTTTATTGCCTTTGTCAAATGTGTTTTCCTTATATGTATATGATAGATTCCAGGAAAACCGGATGCTGTTTTTAGGTTGAAAAGAAATTTCCGGCGTAATCTTATAAGAGAGAACCTTAAAGTTTTTACTCGCAAGAAAGTTTGAAAGATTTGTTTTCATGCCTTTTAAAGTAAGCAGTTTGATATTAACAGATCTTTTTATATTAAGCCTGGAATTAAGTTTCAGTTCATCATTCCCCCTGGTTTCATAGCCTTGATTTAAAAACTGCTTCTGATTTGTAGATGAAAAATTTAAATCCATTCCGTATTGCGGATTAGAGCGGTTGAAAAACAAAGTGGATTTGACTGACTTTTGCAAAGACAATACATTCGTGCTGTCTACATTATTAATTGTTGGGCTAAACCTATGCCAAAGATTTGCATCTGTTATTTTTTTAGTGACAGTCCAGGAAGAAACATTTGAAAATTTAGATATAAATATTTTCATTTTGCCTTTGTCCTTCCAGGCACGTGGGGCAGTTATATCAAGCCTGTAATTAAAACTATTTGTATAGGCTTTGTAATATTGGTCGGTAGGGATAAATGATTTGATGTAGGTAGTGGTATTCGTATAAGTATAGGAAGGATTTGTTTCTACAAATTCATTAAGATCCTGTATTCCATCATGATTAAAATCCTGCCAGATATAATTACCTGTACCTCCCTGTGCGGGAACAAATATATATTGTTTTCTTAATTCTCTGCCGGTACCAGTGGTAACAGTAAGTTCAGAACGGACGTGGTTTTTAAAAAGACTGGTGTTCCAGTCTGTGCGGCCAAGTATCGTTTCTTCATTGGGCAATTTATTTCCGCCGGTGGTGTCTTTATATTCAAGGTATCTGTAAGTAAGTGTGGTATTAAGTTCGTTCTTCTGTTTGAAGCGTTTATTGAAGCCTACATTGGCAGTTTTTGCAGTGGTAAAATCAGTAAGTATGCCATTTGCCACGTGTTTGTCTTTACGGATACTGTAATCAGTACTAAATTTGGTTTTCAAAGAGTCATTGTTTTTAATATAAAATTTCACTTCATCGAAATACATTGCTGACCTGGTTACCCTGCCGGCTGTATCTGTAACTTTATTTTTATCCATATTATAAATAATGCCAGGCACAAAATATCTGGCATTATAAAATGTATTAACATTAAATCTTTTCCAGTCTGACTTACCAAGCAACTGATTATTATTCATCAAGAAACCTCCGTTAGTAATTGAAAATTTACCCAATGATTGATTCAAAGTATATTGTTGCTGAGTTCCATTTACGTCTGTCCCTTTTATTCTTCTGCTTATTCTATATTGAAAATTATTTTTATTGTTTTTAAAAAGTCCCGCTGAAGCATTGATGATATGATTGTCAGCTATAATCTTAACATTTTCACTCCAGTCCCTTTCAAACTCAGGTCCTCGGAAACGGTCAATGGCACTAAA
>DATMOV010000298.1:0-8574 GCA_035568055.1 Cytophagaceae bacterium | reverse complement strand
TTCTTGGGATCAACAACTGTTGGTTTATTATTTTTATTGGCAAAGGCGATGATATCTCTGATCACTGATTTATTGAGTACACCTTTGTCGTAATCTTCAAAGATAATTACATCACAGGAAGGAATAAGTTTTTTTGCTCTTTCAAAAAGCAGCTTGGATTCTTTGTTATCTATTTCTGAATCTATTTCCTGGTCAACGCGCAGCATATGATGGCCCGCTGAAATTACGCGGTGCTTGATGGTGGTGATCCTGCCGCTGCTCCTGACAATACCTTCCTGTGGAAGCTTGCCTTTATCCAGCAATGACAGAAAATTATCGCCATCCATATCATCGCCGATAACCGAGCATAAAACGGGAGTAGCACCCATGGATTGGACATTGAGCGCGACATTCGCTGCGCCGCCTAAGCGCATCTCACGCTTCTGCACATGCACGATGGGCACAGGTGCTTCCGGTGATATTCTTTCAACTTTACCCCAGATGTATGAGTCGATCATGACATCGCCAATGATCAATACCCTGAGCTTGCTGAAAGCTTGAAAAATTTCCTCGATGGAGGAGAATTTTTTTATTTTAGTTTTGCCAGACATTCTTTAATTCGTCTCATCGCCTCTGTCAGTTTTTCGTCTGAAGCCGCAAAAGATATTCTAAGGCAGTGAGGAGCTCCGAAAGCATCGCCGCCCACGCTTGATACATGCCCTTCATTTAAGATGAACATAGCCAGGTCGCTTGCCTTATCTATAGTTTTACCATTAAAGCTTTTGCCCAGGTATGCGCTAACGTCAGGAAAAATATAGAATGCACCTTGTGGTACATTGGTTTTAATTCCGAGAATGTCTTTAGCAAGTCCAAGTACCAGGTCTCTTCTTCTCAGGTATGCTTTAGTCATTTCTTTTGCCGCGCTAAGATCTCCTTGTATACCTGCCAGTGCCGCTTTCTGCGCGATAGAGCAGGTACCCGAAGTTACCTGTCCCTGAATTTTGTCACATGCCGCCGCCAGCCATTTAGCCGCGCCGATATATCCAACTCTCCAGCCTGTCATGGCATAGCCTTTTGAAAATCCATTTACGGTAACTACTCTTTCTTTGATTGCGGGAATACTTCCTATGCTGAAGTGCGTGCCTTCGAAGTTGATGTATTCGTAAATCTCATCAGCAATGACAATGACGCGTTCATGTTTCGCCACGACATCAGCGATGGCAGTCAATTCTTTTTTGTTAAATACAGCCCCTGTAGGGTTGCATGGGCTGGAGAAAAGTATCGCTTTAGTTTTTGGAGTAATTGCTTTCTCAAGATCCTGTGCTGTTACCTTAAAATCTTTTTCAATGCCTGCGCTGATAATCACGGGAGTTCCTTCGGCAAGCTTTACCATTTCAATATAGCTCACCCAGTATGGAGCGAAGATGATTACTTCATCACCGGGATCAATGATGCTCAGAAGCACATTGGCTATTGATTGTTTGGCACCTGTAGAAACTACCACATTTTCAGCAACCCATTCTATATTGTTATCGCGTTTCAGTTTATCGGCAATGGCTGCTCTCAGATCAGGATAGCCAGGGACCGGAGAATAAAAAGTATATCCATCATCGATGGCCTTCTTAGCGGCATCTTTTATATGCTGAGGGGTTTGAAAGTCAGGTTCGCCCACGCTCAGGCTGATTACATTGTGTCCAAGGGCAGCCAGCTCTCTGGCCTTTTTAGTCATAGCAAGTGTCTCAGATTCAGATAAAGCATTGAGTCTTGCAGAGACCGGATTCAAAGTCATTGTTGTCATTTTTTGAAATTGTTTTTAGCGGGGCAAAATTAGAAAAATTTAAGCGAAATAGGAAATGAGTTAGTATTGAGTATTGAGTATTGAGTAGGGGAATGGTATTGGGTGCTGAGATTCTAAGCAACGAAAGTCATCCGATGACTCACTGCGAAAGTTAGAAAAAGAACAGAACTTATCAGTCATCGGATGACTAATATCGGGATTGGTCACTACTCATCCGATGACTGATAGATTACAAAATTATTTGGAGAAAACAGGTGAGTCATCGGATGAGGTGCTTAGCACTCGGCACCGTGCACTCTTTTACTTCCCCACCACAACCTTATAATTCAACAACGCATTTGATTTCCCCACCAGAAAATAAATACCAGGCTCCACGCCGCTGACGGTTGCTGAATTATTATTGCTTTGGGTGAGTTGTATCGTTTGAACAGTTTGTCCTAAGTTATTGATGAGACTGAATGTTTCTTCTTTGGTAAAACTTAATGCGTCTCCTCCAATAAAATTTTAAATGTTGAATTTTAAATTTTAAATTAGGATAAATTAATTTTGAATTTTATACAACTCATTTATTTCAAAGGCTATTCATTTAAATCCTTTAATCCTATAAATCCTGGTTCAGACAATTTTATTATGAAAAAATACATACCAGTCCTTCTCGCAATATTCTCCACCTATAGCAATCTCTTCGCTCAGTCATCATCTTTTAAAACAACATTGGATGCTACCGTCTATGTTTTAAATTTTTCTTCCGCAAAAGTCAAGGCAAGGGATTTCATCAGGGCGTCTGCATCAAAAGTAATTAACGAAAGAGAAAGCAAAGCCAGTTTTCACGTGGAGTTCGACATACAGGAAAGTTCTTTGAGAAATTTCGATTCACTGCTTACGACTTTAGGTTATACTACCAACAGAGAGCTTAAAACTGTTAATTATTCAGAGAAGATCGGGCAGCTGAAAGTTCAGAAAGATTATCTGAAAAATAAAATTGCAGCCTACAATGCAGAGCTTGGCCGTCCTGATATTGATGCGGATCATCACTACCGTTACTGGGAGCAGGTAAGAAATTTCGAAGAGGAAATATTTAAGATCGATCAGGATATCGCTTCTTCCACGGTGGTAAATTCTTCCATTATGGTTTATCTTGATCTGGTAGATGAAATTACCAGCCCGACAGGCACCAAAGTTTCTTTTGTTAATATGCCCGGTGTGGAGTATAGTTTGTTAAGAATTGAGAATCCGGAGAAAGGAATTTCTGGCTCACTATACCGTGGTGTACTTTTAAAATACATGTTCACCAAAGGGAAAAGTTATGTGACCTTAGGGGCTTATAAAGATATTTCCAGTAATGCCCTGAATGACTCTGCAAGGATTCAGGAGATGTTCCAGTTTGGTTTTGGGCAGGATTTTTATCCCAAACATTTTGGTCGCGGGAGCAGAAAATTCTTTAATCTTTATACTGGTTATAGTGTTGGCGGATTCTTCGCCACCAGTAACACCAGGTCGCAGACTATCGCTAATCTGAACGCCTATTTCGGCGTAGAAATTTTCAAGAGCAGGCATGTGCTTATTGATAACAGGGTTGGATATTTTGTGCCTCTCACTTATAATAGAAACCTGCGTGGGTTATTATACAATGCTTCCTTTAATTTTGTATTCTGATAACATAACAAATCAGAGGATACAATATAGTAAAAGAAGGTTGAGAAGTTTATACAGTTACTTTTGCATCGAAACTTTTTTACCTAATAATAACCTTATAAACGATCTCTCTATAACTATCAAACTTAATTTTCCTTGAAATTGTTCTTCTGTTGTGGTTCGAATGTAATTAATGGTGTCGAAAAGAGAAGAATAGGGGGGAAATATGGAATTATTAGTTAAGAGAGAAAGAGAATTTATTAATAAAGTTAATTCATGGTCAGAGCGCCATAGAAAATCAGGCGCTTTTGCAGTTTTGAGGGTCTTACTAGGAATATTGTTACTTGGAGCTGGAATAGCGTTTGTACATACTGATAAATTACCTTCCATGCTTTATAACAGTGTGGGTTTTGGCTCATGGGCATTTTCATCTTTTATAATTATGATGCAATTTGCCGCCGGATTTATGATTGGAGTCGGTTTGAAAACCCGGTATCTCGCGATTGCCATGATCCCGATATTGTTGGGTGCAGTTGTTATGGAGTCTATGACTCATGGGCAGGCTGGCCTGGTGTTATCTCTGATAGCTTTAATAGGAGTGCTATTCTTTGCTTTATTTGATTCGGGATATTATTCTGCCGACAGGGCGCTTAGAAAAGAAATTGAGGAAGAGGAGAAGTTTTTCAATCGCTAAATGAGTAGTGGAAAAATTATTCCGATTAAAATTCTTGAAATGGAAACAGGCCTTATAGGCCTGTTTTTTTTATGATGCCAACCAACAAAGAATTTCATCCGTACAAGGAAAGGACTATATTTCTGTTCAGCAATTTTTGTTATTAATAAAAGTCCTTATATTAAGTCAAAATTTTAGAACTATGAGAGCATTGAAATACATCTTTTTATTTCTTTTTATAATGTCAGCCGGACTGGCTTCTGCACAGAACCAGCAGGCAAGAAAATATAATGATAAGATCATTACGGAACAGCACAACATTGCATCCAAGATGGTGAAATTCTTCAAAACCTTTAAGGCAGCTTCACTGGATGACCTGAAAAAGCAACGTGCCAGCCTGATAGCACAGATCGACAAATCCATGGCCAAAGTAAAAGCTATGGATGGTTTTGAGAATGATACCAAGCTTCGCGATGGTGCCCTGGAGATTTTGGGTTTCTATAAATCAACGCTCGAAAAAGAATATAATGAAATGATTCAGCTGATTGCCAACAGGAGCAGGTCAAAAGCTGATAATGAAACTTTGGAGAAATATAAAAATGATCTCATCAGCAGGGAAGATGAAATGGATAATAAATTTGCAAAAATCCAGGAAGACTTTGCCGCGAGACATAAACTTATTCTTCAAAAACATGAGATCAAACAATGATAAGAACATATATGAAAAAGGACATACTAATTATCTTGCTTGCCGTATTCACGTTGGCAGCATGTGTGAGAGTAAACCCTCATTGTAAGGCGGCTCATAAAAATATTAAAAAGCTCCATTTACAAGCCTGGTAATTATTTAGGCCTTGGTTTTGTTTATAAAAATTAAGACTAAATAATAAGTTAGTTTCTTTTTAATCAGCGAAAAGGATTTAAGGGATTATCGTGATTTTTGATAGAATTAAAATCATGATTAAACAGGATTTCACAGCGTTTCTGCCGATAATCGAAGATGCTTTTAAGCTTCTTTCTTACAATCAGGTATTCTAGCAGAGGCTCAAATATCCATCCGGGAGAGCGATATTCAACTCTGTCGTGCATGGTCGTCCGGTTATTCTCTTCATGAAAGCTATGTGTGTGAACCCATTTTGCATAAGGGCCTTTTACCTGAGTATCGGCAAAAGAGTGTGGAGGATTCCATTCGCTTATCAATGTTTGCCATTCCAAAGAAATCCCTGATATTTTTATATGATAATTTATCAATGTACCTTTTTTCATTTCAATCGAGTCCCCGGCTATAATTTTGAAGCTCAGATCAGGTGGTGTAATCTTATGAAGATTTTCAGCCTTGCTGAAAAAGTCAAAAACTTCAGGGCAGGGTCTATTTATTATGGTAGTTCTTTCTAATATTCTTGTTTGCATTACATTATTAATTAAAATATATGAAACTTCTCTTCTGATTAAAATATTGTGAAGGGATATTGTTTAAAGTAATAAGAGTTTTGATATTTAGTACCCAATACATTTTTTTGAGGGCCTTATTTTTATCAAAGCATAAAAAAATTTAACTAAACGGGTATGTCTCATCCAAGAGTATTTAGTTTTAATCCCCTATTTTAAGTATGATTAAGCCTTCTATGAAGCTTTGACTATGTTTTTACGGTAAGAATAAAATTTTATTGTTCCCAGGTAAACATTAGATCATATTATAGCGTTAAATAGATAAGCATTTTACAAATGGCAATATTTTTATAAAAAAAGTAACTAATCAAAGTTATGATAACCAATAAGAGTTTAAGGGTATTTGTGATGGAAGATCATAAACCCAATCAGCAAAAAATTGAAAAAGCCCTGAAGAAATTTAAATATAAGATTTTCTTTTTTTCGAAGGATGAATCAGTATTTGAGCTATTAAAATTCAGCCCTGATATTCTCATACAGGATTATGAAACGCAGAAAATGATCAAATGTCATGAATGGCCGGTGGACTTTCATTAATCTACATTGTTTTGTGATATTTTTATAATCTTCAATTATTGTATAAATTTGGTTAAGCACCTTAATTTAATTTATAAAAATCATGAAGAAGCTTTTTACATTATTTTTTTGCGTAGCCATACTAAGTGTCGCTTGTCAATCGAAATCAGATAAAGCAAGTATGAATACCACAATGGATACTATAAAAACCGCTCAGGGAAAATATTTCTGTCCGATGTGTACTGGCCAGGAAAGTGACAAACCCGGTAAATGCAGCCATTGCGGAATGGATCTGGAGAAGAAACAATAAATTTACCCCGAGCCTTTTTTCTTGTCTTATTAAATCTGACCTAAATTCCGGAAAGAGCGTAAGATGAGATTAAGATCTGTATAAAGGCTGTAATCACGGGCATACAGCAGGTTTAGTCTTCTTACTGTTGGCTCATCAAGGTCTATGTCTTTGTGATGACCTGCCGGATTGATCACACCTTTTTTTATGACAGGCAGATTCATTTCTGTGGTTTCCAGATAACCCACCCATGAATAGCCTCCTCCCAGTACAAGAAAACAATTTTTTACAAATTGCAGAGGCTTCTTCATCAGCCACATCAGCAGGGGGGATGAAACGATAAACAGAGCACTCAGGAAAACATCCAGGATACGTTTATTACGGAGGTTTTCTTTCTGAATCAGGTTAAGGCCTATGTTGATGGTATAGAAATCTCCCCGGCTTTCTTTAGAATTGCTTCCGATTACATAATTGCTCTCATCCGGTACGATCTTAAAATCAACCAGCCTGTTATTGATTCTGCTCATCCATTCAATGATCTGATGCGCGGGAATATCTTTTGAGCAGAATATGATTTCTTCTATTTTATAAATGGTTGCGATCTCTTCTATCTGATTGATGGATCCAAGAGATAATTCATGGCCGGGTATGGATCCCGATGGGGAAATATATCCCAGAACGTTTAATTGAGGGTTTACCTCCTTCAGTAATCGTATTACCCGTCTGCTCTCTTCATTATTGCCGACAATGGCAATGCGTTTTTTCTTTTCTTCGCCAAGGTTAATGTTCTTATGCCTGATAAAATGGATCAGCAACCTGAGGCCAATCATAGCAAAAATGGTCCAGGCTCCTCCGAGCAGGATCAGTGCTTTAGAAAAGCGGAACTGATCTATGAAATTCGAAAAGGCGGAAATAAGTATCGTTCCGATAACTGCACCCCGAATAATCCTGTTGGGCTTTGGTGAGTGGGAGTAGCCACCGGAAAAGTAAATCGTCAAAAGCCAGATGGCAATATATGCCGGCACCGCGATGAGCATGTATTGAGGCGGATATTCGCTCTTTACCCATTTATGATTTTCTTCCCAGTATGTTTTTAAAAAAGCCATGCCCGCATAGATGAGTGCAGCATCTGCAAGGGGAAGCAATGAATAGCGTACAGCACGTGCAAGCAAAGCCACCGAAGCCCTGAAATATATTGCCAGATTTATGAGCAGAGAAAACAAGCCGGCATTTTTAGAAGAAAAATGTTTTTTAGCGAAGATGATCATCGCACGGTAGAAGGTGAAGACATAGTTAACGCTTGCCCTTTTAGTACTTTCGCCTTTATAGTGGATTATTCGGGCTTCAGGAAAATAATAATTCTTATAGCCGGCTTTAATGATGCGGAAAGAAAGATCAATGTCCTCTCCATACATAAAATAATCTTCATCCAGCAACCCTATCTTATCCAGTACACTTTTTCTAAGGAACATGCAGGCACCAGACAATATTTCCACTTCATTGATCTGGTCATTATCCAGATATCCGAGATGATATTTTCCAAATATTCTGGATTTGGGGAATAAAGCCGAAAAGCCGAATATTTTATAAAACGCTACAGAAGGAGATGGTAGCCCGCGCTTTGATTCAGGAAGGAAATTTCCTTTTCCATCAAGCATCTTTACACCAAGGCCTCCCGCATCAGGATGCCCATCCAGAAAATTACAGCACTTTAAAAGGGTATCTTCTTCTACAATGGTGTCGGGGTTTAGAAGAA
Source organism: Cytophagaceae bacterium (assembly GCA_035568055.1). GTDB lineage: Bacteria > Bacteroidota > Bacteroidia > Cytophagales > Cytophagaceae > DATMOV01. The sequence goes on along the minus strand of DATMOV010000298.1, from coordinate 479 downwards.
GAATATATTCGCCCCGGGCTTTTACAATTGCCTGGTTATTGGCTTTTGAAAATCCGAAGTTGATTTTATTATCAATGAGCGTGACATTGGGGAATTTTGCTTTGACCATTTCCACCGAGCCATCCACTGAATTATTGTCAACGACTATGACTTCGGTATCCAGATCCTTAACCGCTTTTTTGATGGTCTGCAAGGTCTGTTCAAGGAAATGGCAAACATTGTAATTGACGATAATGATGGAAAGCTTCTTCAATGGTGGAAGGTTTACTGTTCGTAAGCCGTCCGGCTCACTATGCTTCTGCCCAGTGTGATCTCGTCTGTGTATTCAAGTTCGCCGCCTATGGCGATACCTCTGGCAATGGTGCTGATCTTTACAGGCTGGTCCTTTAGCTTTTTGGTAATGTAAAAGGCAGTGGTATCACCTTCCATGCTGGGGCTCAGGGCTAAAATAATTTCTCTGACCTCTGAACCGGGAACAC
>DATMOV010000297.1:0-4788 GCA_035568055.1 Cytophagaceae bacterium | reverse complement strand
GTCCGGATAGCTTGGTTGGATTTAACGATAAATTCTGATAACGGGCAGCGGAGGTAGAAACAGATTTAAAATCTGTGAGCCAGGTAGAGCAGCAAAGTTCTCTGCCGCAGGAGCCAATTCCTCCAAGTCTTCCGGCCTCTTGTCTCAGGCTTATTTGTCTCATTTCAACCCTGATCTTGAATTCAGTGGCCAGTAGTTTGATCAGCTCTCTAAAATCCACACGATCTTCTGCCGAGTAATAGAAAGTCGCTTTGGTATTGTCCGCCTGGTATTCAACATCAGAAAGCTTCATGTCAAGTTTGAGGGTGTCTATCACCTGGCGGCCACGGAAGATAGTAGGGTTCTCTCTCTTTTTCGCGTTTTCAAATTTCTCCAGATCTTTTGCGGATGCGATGCGATAGATCTCTTTGATGCTTTCGTCATCCACCTTCACATTCTTTTTTTTCATCTGCAGGCGAACTAATTCTCCCTGCATGGAAACAAAGCCAATGTGATGTCCGTTGGGAACATCCACTACGATCGGATCGCCAGTATTCAATTCAAGTCCGGAAGAGTTTCTCAAAAATTCTTTTCTGCCACCTTTAAATCTAACTTCTACAATATTGAATGCGGGAACAACACCGACATCCATATTTGAAAGCCAGTCAAAGACGTTGAGCTTATTACAGCCTCCCGTAGAACAGCCTCCGGATGAGCATCCTCCGCTCTTTTTGTCAGTTCCGGTACCACATGAGCCACAAGCCATTTTTTATATTTTTTATTAAGTTAAACTTAATGATTTCTATTTCACACTTTTATTTATAAGCTTAAAGCGGAAAGCTCAAAGAGTAAAGCTACATAAAATATACAATAGGACTTGTTTTATGATTTCTGCTCTCTGCTTTAAACTTTAAACTTTAAACTTTAAGCTTTCCACTTTTAACAAATCCAATCCTATATCTCTTCTATAATATTTTTTGTCCCAATTGATTTTTTCTGCCCCTTTGTTGGAACCTGCCAGGGCTTCCTCAATATCTTTCCCAAAAGAGGTCACTGCAATTACTCTGCCTCCATTGGTTACTACATTTCCTTTTTCGTCAGTTTTTGTTCCTGCATGAAAAACAAGCACATCTTTGGTTTCATTCAATCCGCTGATTACTTTTCCTTTTCATAAACATCAGGATAGCCGCCTGCCACCAGCATCACGGTGGTAGCAGTCCTTTCGTCAAATTGTATTTTTGTATCTGAAAGGTTTCCTTTTGCAGTCGCGACCAGCAAATCCACCAGGTCGGTTTTTATTCTTGGAACGATCACTTCCGTTTCGGGGTCACCCAAACGGGCATTGTATTCAATTACCCAGGGTTCTCCCTGACAATTCATCAGTCCGAAGAAAATGAAACCCACATAATGAATACCATCTTCTTTAAGTCCTTTAATTGTTGGTTTGATCACTTTTTCTCCCACCTTGCTCATGAAAGCGTTATTGGCAAAAGGCACTGGAGATACTGCTCCCATGCCTCCGGTATTCGGGCCGGCATCGGCTTCTCCGATTCTTTTATAATCTTTGGCTTCCGGGAGCAACAGATAATCTTTTCCATCGCTCAGCACAAACACAGATACTTCGATGCCATCAAGGAATTGCTCTATCACTACTTTTGAGCTTGCTTCACCAAACATTTTGTTGACGAGCATATCAGTAAGTGTTTTCTTAGCTTCTTCTTTATCGGAGGTGATGATTACGCCTTTGCCCGCTGCAAGCCCATCTGCTTTAAGCACGATTGGTGTAGGGTGGGTTTCGAGATAAGCGATCCCTTCGTTAAGATTTTTTTCTGTGAAAGTTTTCGATGAGGCCGTTGGGATGCCATAACGGTTCATGAAATCTTTAGAGAAATCTTTGCTGCCTTCCAACCGGGCGCCTGTTTTATCCGGGCCAATGATAAAGATATCTTTCAGATCTTTTCTTCCTTTGAAATAATCAACCACGCCATCCACCAGGGGAGCTTCCGGTCCCACCACGATCAATTCAATATTATGTTTGAGAGAGAACTCTGCAAGTTTTGGGAAGTCTGTTAACGCAATGGGGATATTTTCTGCGATCTGGCTTGTTCCTGCATTGCCAGGAGCCACAAAAAGTTTATCGCATTGAGAACTCTGCTTTATTTTCCAGGCCAGGGTATGTTCTCTGCCCCCTGCACCGAGGATAAGTATATTCATTTTTTATAGACTTTAGATATTAGATTTTAGACTTTAGAAAGAGATTCTAACCTCTAATCTCTAAAGTCTAAGGTCTTAATTTGCTACTTCCGACAGGAACTTAACCCTCATCAGCCGCAGCTCTTCTTCGGAATATTCATCGCCTAATTCTTCAAGGGCTGTCTTGATGCTGTCATTTTCCGCGTTCATAAAATAATCATAGATCTCATCCTGCCTTCGCTGGTCGATGATCTGCTCAATGTAATAATCCAGGTTTAGCCTGGTGCCGGAATAGCATATATGTTCAATCTCCTGGATTACTTCAGACACATTGATTTTTTTTGACTGCGCTATTTCTTCCAGCTCGATCTTTCTATCGATCTGCTGAATAATAAATATTTTGATCTTTGATCTGTTTACCGAGGATTTTACAATCACATCAGAAGCAGTCGTTATTTCATTATCTTCAACATATTTGGTGATAAGATCAAGGAAAGGTTTTCCAAACTTGGTTACTTTGCCTCCACCTACTCCATTAATGTGGCTTAATTCATCCTTGGTAGTTGGATAAACAGTAGCCATTTCCTCCAGCGACGGATCCTGAAAGATCACATAAGGAGGAAGATTTTTTTCCTTCGCTAATTTTTTCCGCAATCCTTTCAGCAGATCAAAGAGGACGGGGTCATAAGCTTTTATGGATACCACTTCTTTTTCAACTTCCACCGAATTCGCCTCTTCGGAAAAATCATGGTCTTTTGAAAGTATAATGGATTCAGGGTTAGCAATAAAGTCCAGCCCCTTCTTCGTGATCTTTAATATGCCATAGCTGTCAATATCTTTTTCAAGGTATTCAGCAAGCAGGATCTGGCGGAAAACAGAATTCCAGAATTCAGGCTTCCAGGATTTGCCGGCGCCATATACTCCGAGCTTGTCGTGGTTGTAGCTCTTCGTGTATTCATTTTCATTGCCTGTAATAACGCTGCTCAGGTGGTTGATACCAAAACGTTCCTCCGTTTGCACGACAGTCTTGAGTGACAATAACACCTCATTTTCCGCCTCAAATTTTTCTTTGGGTTTTATACAGTTATCGCAAAAGCCACAATCTTTTTCTACAAACTCGCCGAAATAGTGCAGCAATTGTTTTCTCCGGCATACCGAAGATTCAGCATAGGCAGACATTTCCTGGAGCAGGTGCCTTGCATTATCTCTTTCTGTAACTGATTTATCTTTATTGAATTTCTCCAGCTTTAAAATATCATTATAGCTATAAAACATAAGGCAATTTCCTTCAAGTCCGTCGCGGCCCCCGCGACCAGTTTCCTGGTAATAGCCTTCCAGGGATTTTGGTGTGTCGTAGTGAATGACAAAACGTACGTCAGGTTTGTCGATACCCATACCGAAAGCGATGGTCGCAACAATCACATCGCAATCTTCATTGAGGAAAGCATCCTGATTGGCAATTCTTACATGCGGGTCAAGTCCTGCATGGTAAGGCAGTGCATTAATATCATTTACCTTCAGCAGTTCGGCAATCTCTTCTACCTTTTTTCTGCTCAGGCAATATACAATTCCTGATTTTCCTTTGTGGCTGTGAACGTATTTGATCAGCTGTTTTTTGGTATGGACTTTCGGCCTTACTTCATAATAAAGATTTTTCCTGTTGAATGAAGACTTGAAAAGAGAAGCCTCTTCCATCTGGAGATTTTTCTGAATATCGATCTGCACTTTAGGAGTAGCAGTTGCAGTCAGTGCGATTATGGGCAGATTGTTTCCCAAAGCCTCTATAATGGTTCTGATCCTTCTGTATTCGGGCCGGAAGTCATGCCCCCATTCTGAGATACAATGTGCCTCATCTATAGCAATAAAAGAGATCTTTGATTTTAAAAGAAAGTTAATGGTATCTTCTTTAGTCAGCGATTCAGGGGCTACATATAAAAGCCTTACCTCCCCGCTGAGGGTTTCTCTTTTAACTTTGGTGATCTCAGCTTTGGTTAATGTAGAATTAAGAAATTGGGCGTTTACCCCCAAGGCATTGAGCTGGTCCACCTGGTTTTTCATCAGGGCGATCAGTGGTGATATGACGATGGCAGTTCCCGGCATCATTAAAGCCGGCAATTGATAGCATAATGATTTACCCGCGCCCGTAGGCATGATCACAAAAGTGTTTCTGCCAGCAAGAATATTATGTATTATAGCTTCCTGAGTTCCCCGGAACTGGTTATAGCCGAATACTTCTTTAAGCTTGGCGAACAAATCTATGTCGTTGTCTATTAACATTTCCTCTTTTAATATCTTATTATTGTTTTCCTTGTTTTATATTTGCCGCAGTTCTGATATTAAAAATTACGTAAATTGAAGATAATAAAAAATATTAGATTAATTGCAAAAAATGTTTTACTAAATGAAGCCAATGCAATCAAAAATCTGGTGAAATACCTGGATAAGGATTTTGAAAATTGTGTAAAGGCCATTTTGGAGAATAAAGGCAGGGTTGTAGTGACAGGAGTGGGGAAGAGCGCTATTATCGCCAATAAAATAGTAGCTACATTAAATTCTACGGGAACACCTTCCATCTTTATGCATGCCGCTGATGCCATCCATGGCGATCTTGGAATG
>DATMOV010000296.1:0-5895 GCA_035568055.1 Cytophagaceae bacterium | reverse complement strand
GTGGTGGCACCTATACATTGTATATCTCCTCTTGCGAGAGCGGGTTTAAACATGTTGGATGCGTCAAGCGAGCCGGAAGCTCCGCCTGCGCCAACAATGGTGTGGATCTCATCAATGAAAAGTATCACTTCGGGAGACTTTTCAAGCTCGTTCATCACGGCTTTCATTCTCTCCTCAAATTGTCCGCGATATTTGGTACCTGCCACTAAAGAGGCAAGATCAAGCGTTACTACTCTTTTACCAAAAAGTACACGTGATACTTTCTTCTGAACTATCCTTAAAGCCAGACCTTCAGCGATAGCAGTTTTACCAACTCCCGGTTCGCCTATCAGTATAGGATTATTCTTTTTACGACGGCTCAATACCTGAGCCACTCTTTCAATTTCTTTTTCACGGCCCACTATCGGGTCAAGCCTGTTATCATCGGCCATCTTAGTAAGGTCGCGTCCGAAATTATCAAGGACAGGAGTTCTTGATTTTTCAGGGTTCTTGGAGGCAGGTTCTTTCCCTGTGCCACCGGTGCCAGAGTTTCCAAAGATTCTCGAGCTGTCTTCGTCCCCGTCATCAGTATCCGATGATGCACTGGGGTTGTGTGAGTGATATTCTAGCAATTCTTTTATGACTTCGTAGTTAACTTCAAACTTTTCAAGTATCTGTGTGGCGATATTGTCTTCATCTCTCAATATAGAAAGAAGAAGATGCTCAGTGCCTATCAGTTCACTTTTAAAAATCTTTGCTTCCAGATATGTGATTTTCAAGACTTTTTCTGACTGACGTGTAAGGGGAATATTAGCCAGATTTTTAACGTTTCCTGTTGCGGTGCCTTTTATGGCCTGCTCGATAGACTGCCTTAATTCATCGAGAGAAATTCCAAGTTTCTTCAATAAACCAATTGCCACTCCTTCTCCTTCACGGATCATCCCAAGTAAAAGATGTTCTGCTCCAATATAATCATGGCCAAGGCGAAGGGCCTCCTCTCTGCTGAGAGAAATCACTTCTTTAACTCTGTTCGAAAATTTTGCTTCCATTTTATTTAAGGAGCTAGGTAAATGTTAATCTGATTTTTCTATTCTAAAATTTTGACAATTTCCTCTTGAAAATATCAAAATTCAACCTTTTTTTAAGAACAAATTGTATATAACCTTTGTTCAAACTTAATTTTTTTTACTCAGTATTAAAATTTTGGAGGCATTATTTCCCTCGCAAAATAATAAATCAATTATACTCAGGTGAGGGACAAATTGCCTGCCAAATTCCTGAGTGTACTCAATACCGGAAATTATTTCCGATTTAGCGTCCTGGTTAATTAGATTTCTTAGGTCTATAACGTCTTCCTTTTCACTGACATTGTTATATTCTCTGCTTAATTCTATACGTTTATTCACCCTAAGGAGTTTTAGACAAAGTGTCAGCAATTCCGTATTAAGGTCAAAGAGGAAGCGATGTTTTTTAAAAAGTACTTCCCGGAAATAATCAGCATAATATTCAAAGAACGGTGATTTGGCGTAAGCGGATGTTATTCCTCTCCAATGCATATTAAGCCACTTTTGCGAATAATCAATCTCAACCTCCCTTATTAATACCTTTCGATGCACATTTATAACCGGCACAGACAAAATATTTATTTTATTGGATGTAAGAATGCGGCAACGATTGCGATAAGTTTGTTTCTGATAATGCTCAAAAGCCTCAATTATAAGTGAATCGTGGCTCAGTATCTCAACAAAATAGGGTATTGAAGGCAAATATTGAGTTTCTAAAAGCAATACGCTCATGTTGGCAAATTAGCGATAATGATTGAAAATACAGAAGAGGGACAGTGGCCCTGGCTTAAAACTTAAAATTTAAAACCTAAACTATAAGTAGGTTTCAATGTCCCCAAGCCCTTCTCTTATAATTTCAAAATCTCCGCTGGTACAGTCAATCATAGTAGAGGGAGTATTATTGCCAAAGCCTCCATCGATGACGATATCTACCAGGTTTTGATATTTTTCAAAGATATCTTCAGGATCAGTAGGGTATTCAAGAATTTCATTGTCATCTTTTATTGAGGTTGTCGCAATAGGATTACCAAGCTCTCTCACCAGTAAACGTGGAATATTATGATCAGGGATTCGTATGCCTACGGTATTTTTTTTAGTATCTAATATTTTAGGAAGCTTATTACCCGCATTCAGAATAAAAGTGAATGGTCCCGGCAAAGCTTTTTTCATAACTTTGAAAATGTTGTTAGGTAAGTTTCTAGTATATTCTGAAATATGACTCAGGTCATAACATATAAAGGAAAGATTAGCTTTTGATGGATTAAGATTCTTCATTTTACATAATCTTTCCACTGCTTTATGATTATGAATATCGCAGCCCATAGCATATACGGTGTCTGTAGGATAAATAATAATTCCTCCTTTTCGTAGTGCCTCTACTACTTCTGAGATTTTATTCATCTGAGGATTATCGGGGTGGATCTTTATAAGTTTGGCCTTCATTTTAGTTGATAGTTGGCAATTGACAGTTAGCAAAGGCCAACTGTCTAACTACTTGCTTTTTCTTAAATAGTTTAATTCGTGGTTTGTAATTTACAAGTTACAATTGACAATAATGAGAGGAGATGATTTTTTTGCCAACTGTGAATTGCCAATTGCCAACTCCCTTCTTTCACATTCAAAAACAAATCACTATTTTTAAAAACTTATGAGTAATAGCAATATTAAAAAATCCGGGGATTTTAAAAAGTGGCTGATCGTAGGTTTGGGCATCAGCTTTATTTCATTTTCATTCTATGCTTATCAGATATACTTCACCGCAAATTTTAATCTCAATAAAGAAAAAGATTCTAAAAAACCCAGTGTCTACCTTCTGATTCCTACAGGAGGAAATTTTCAGAATGTCCTGGATACGCTTGAAAAACATAAATGGGTAGAAGATGAACTTTCCTTTTTGTTTTTATCAAAATTAATGAATTACAGAGATCATGTTAAGCCAGGTCGCTATGAATTGAAGCCGGATGCCGCTAATCTGGAAGTGATCAAGATGCTGAAACGCGGACAGCAAACGCCTGTAAAAGTTACATTCAACAACCTTCGATTAAAACGCGACCTGGCAGAACGCTTTGGAAGCATCCTTGAACCAAGGCCGGTGGAAATATATAAGCTCTTGAACGATACTGGATTTGTAAGAAAATTCGGATTTGATACCACGAATATTGTTTGCATGTTCCTGCCAAACACTTATGAAATGTACTGGAATATTTCAGCAAAAGAACTGTTCGAAAAAATGAACAAGGAATACAAAAAATTCTGGAATGCAGAGAGAATGGCTAAGGCCAATACTATTGGTCTTACTCCGGTACAAGTATCAGTACTTGCCTCCATTGTGGAAGCCGAAACAAACAAGCCCTCGGAAAGACCTATAGTCGCTGGTGTTTATATTAACAGGCTCAAAGTTGATATGCCATTGCAGGCTGACCCCACGCTTGTTTTTATATGCGGTGATTTTAATTTAAAACGTGTTCTGGATATTCATAAGGAAAATAATTCCCCTTATAATACCTATAAATTTAAAGGGCTTCCGCCTGGTCCGATCAGGATTCCGGATATTAAAACGCTTGATGCAGTGCTGAATTATGAGAAGACAAAATACCTATATTTCTGCGCAAGCAGTACAAATCTTGGATATCATGCATTTGGGGAAACATATAAAGAACAGATAAACAACGCGAAACTTTACCAGAAATACCTCAACGAAAATAACATCCGATAATCTATGGTAAATCATGAAGTGCAGATAAGGGTGCGATATGCCGAAACCGATAAGATGGGTTATGTATACTATGGCAATTACGCGACCTATCTTGAAGTTGCAAGGGTAGAGACTTTCCGCCATATCGGCTTCAGCTATAAAGAGCTGGAGGATGCCGGAACTATGATGCCGGTATTGGAATACAAGACTAAATTTATCCGGCCCGCGAAGTATGATGATATGCTTCTCATAAAAGTTTGTATAAAGAACAAGCCCTCGGCCAGGATAATTTTTGAATACGAAATTTTCAATCAGGAGGGTATGCTTTTAAATATAGCGGAAACCACTTTGGTTTTCGTAAATTCACAAACGGGCAAACCAAGTCTGCCACCTAAATATTTTCAAGAACTGACAGCCTCCTATTTTGATGAAAAAACTGCGTGAGTATTTCACAAAGACCAGAATATACAGGAGCCTTCATAAGGGTATCCAAAGAACTTATGTAACCGAACAGCAGATTTCGCTGCAAAGAGTCTTGGAAATTTTTATAGCTCAGGTAAAAAAAGACAACCTTACAGAAAGGGCAAGCTCAATGGCTTTTAATTTTACCCTTTCAATATTCCCGAGCATCATTTTTCTTTTTACACTGATACCCTATATACCTGTTCCTAATCTTACAGAAGATATGCTGGGCTTCCTGCAGGAAAATATTCCTGCAAGTATTTATGATGTCACAGCATCCACTATTCTGGATATTATTAAAATACCCCACGGCGGGCTACTTTCTTTTGGATTTATTTTCGCGCTCTTTTCCGCTACCAATGGGATACGGGGAATGATTCAGGCATTTAACAGGTGCTATAAAACAGCGGACAACAGAAGTTTTGTAAAGGTAACTCTTCTCTCCTGTTGCCTTGCGGTTTTTCTTTCATTGATCATTCTGGCAGCAGTGGTCATTTCGATTATAGTCAAATTGGAATTGAATGAGATAGAGGGCACGGTGCGTGTGGGAGGCAGGTTTTTTTATTACCTGCTTATTATATCAAGGCTCATGCTTATTTTCATGATTTTCTTCTTCGCTATTTCAATGATCTATTACTTAGCTCCAACAGTAATTGTCAGATGGAGCTTCTTCTCTGTCGGCTCTCTCATTGCGGCTCTGTTGAGCCTTACCTTTACCGTTGCATTTTTTTACTACATTAACAATTTCAATTCCTATAATAAAGTCTATGGCTCTATCGGAGCTATTATAGGAGTGATGATGTGGATTTATTTTATCTCTATCGTTCTATTAATAGGATTTGAAATCAATGCCAGCATAGACATGGCCAGGCATGAGGTGAAAAATCCTCCGTTGAAAGATGCTGTTATGCCTGTCTGATATTTATCAATTCTTCATAGATAGCCCTTCAACATTAAATAAAAAAGTCTTTTCTTTTGGCTGATTAGCTTTAATACAATACTTTTGCAGTTCGACTTTTGCTTAGAGAGATGGCAGAGCGGTCGAATGCGGCGGTCTTGAAAACCGTTGAACCTGCGAGGGTTCCGGGGGTTCGAATCCCTCTCTCTCTACTAAAGGAGACTTATCAATTTCATCATTGATAGTCTCCTTTTCTTTTTGCTCATAATAGTTTGACAATTCACTAATTAATTCAAGAACTACATTTACATTGTGAGTTCGATATTGATCAGATTTTTTGTCAAACAAAATTCCTTCGGGAAACAGGATATTTTGAAGCATTTTCCTTTCTTCCGTATCCCCATTCATCCACAATTCAGCTAATTTTGAGGCAATTACAACACTTTTTTCAATAAGCTCGGAGGGGTTCGATAATTTTTGTTCGGTTTTTTCAAGCTCCTGCTCTTTTTCGTTTATTTCTGCTTTTAGCTTTGGTGCAAGCTTATCATAAATGTCCCTGTCTATCTCTCCAAAACCGAAGCGTTCCTCCAGTTTATCCAGTTTCTCTTTAATCTCGCCCACCTTCAATTTTAGCACCCTATGGCTTTCTGCTTCTCCTCCTGTAAGGCTATAATAAGTTTTTTCCATTTGCTTCTTAATGGCGGCAGCATATTTTGGCTTGATCTGAAACTTGTCCAATAGAAGCAAAAATTTCTCGTGCATCCTGTCAGCTCTTTTATTGCACCTGCAACCAATGG
>DATMOV010000295.1:0-11604 GCA_035568055.1 Cytophagaceae bacterium | reverse complement strand
CCCCATATTTACCAACCCTGTTACATCCACTCCTACATAATTTCCTTGGATCGTTGTTCCCGTACTTGTAATACCGTTATTGTCTATCAGGAGACCCATTTGTGAATTATTGGATATAATGTTTCTGGCACTAATAGAGGTTCCTCCAATTACTATGCTTGGACACTTTATTATATTTAATCCATGTCCGGCATTTCCTCTAACGAGCGTACCTGTAGAGTCTGTACCAATATAATTATTTATAATTGTCGCACTTGCAAAGGTATTCATTGATACTCCTGACTGAGCGTTGGAAGAAATGATGTTTCTTTCCGGAGCGGTTGGTCCACCTAAGGTAACTGCAGCAGCACTCGATCCCTGCACTAAAATTCCATTACCTCCAATATTTCCAAATGCAGTAACCCCATCTTTAGCGATTCCAACAAAGTTTCCCTTGATCACTATAGAAGAGCTGATCGTGGAAAGTGTAATACCTGTACCTGCTGTAGAACTGCAGACTAAATTCTTCTCCGCATAACTAGTTCCTCCGATCACTACAGTTCCCGCACTGCTGATATTAATTCCACTATTGTTACCCCTTGCTAACAATCCTGTCGAATCTGTACCAATATAGTTATTCTTAATTGTTGCGCTTGCACAGGTAGATATAGATAACCCTGTCTGTTGGGTATTGGAGGCAATAATATTTCTTTCGGGAGCGGTTGGACCACCAATCGTGACAATAGTAGCCGCAGTACCGGTTACTGAAACTCCCATACCATTAATATTTCCAAATGCAGTAACTCCATCTTTAGCTATTCCAACAAAGTTTCCTTTGATTACAACGGATGAACTGATCGTGGAAAGTGAAATTCCTGGACCTCCTGTTGAGTTGCATACCAAATTCTTCTCCGCATAGGTTGTTCCCCCGATTTGAACAGTACCCGCACTGGTGACACTTATCCCACTCTTGTTTCCCCTTGCAATTAGTCCTGTAGAATCTGTTCCAATATAATTATTCGTAATCGTTGCGCTTGAACAGGTAGTTATAGATAAGCCGGTCTGTTGGGCGTTTGAGGAAATAATATTTCGTTCAGGAGCAGTTGGACCACCAATAGTTACTATAGTAGGAGCTGTGCCGGTCACTGAAATTCCCATGCCATTAACATTTCCAGAGGCAGTGACTCCATCTTTAGCGATTCCAACAAAATTTCCTTTGATAACAACCGAAGTACTGATAGTGTTAAGGGTAATTCCTGCACCATTCGTAGAGTTGCAAATCAAATTCTTGGCTGCATAAATAGTTCCTCCGATCAAAACGGTAGTCGCAGTACTGATGTTAATTCCTCCTTTGTTTCCTCTAGCTAACAATCCGGTAGAATCTGTTCCAATATAATTATTTTGAATAGTCAACCCATTGACTGTGCTGCCATTGATGGCATTATTAGCATTAGAAGAAATAACATTTCTTTCAGGTATAGTCAAGCCGCCAATTGTGACAGTAGTAGTAGGATTTTGCAGATTGATTCCCATTTGTCCATTGCCAATCGCGGTTTTACCATCCGCGCCGAGACCTATGAAGTTGCCTGAAATGGTCAAGGTAGTGCAAGTAGTGACCGTGATCCCCTGTTGAGAATTTCCTGAAATAATATTTCTGGCAGCATAGGAAGTTCCTCCGATAGTTTGATTGTTAGAACTTGTTATTATAATACCATTACTATTAGGCAATGCTGTATTACCAGTCGCGTTAACGCCTATAAAATTCCCCAGAATGGTTGTTCTATGTGAATTTGATAGAACAGATATACCTGTTTGGCTTGTATTACCAGATATTACATTTCTGGTGTTAACTCCACCTGTTCCTCCTATAATACAATCGGTTGAAGTGTTGATTTCAATACCGGAATTCAAATTAGTAAGTGCCACCAAACCTGTAACATCAACTCCAATGTAATTACTCTGAATAGTGGTACTATTAGCATTATTGTTAACCCAAATTCCTCTTTGTGAATTACCGGAAATAATATTAGCTGTATTCGCTCCACCTATACCTCCAATCAGGCAGCCTGTAGAATTATTGATTTCAATGGCATTTTGATTAGGCAGTGTGGCATTACCATTTACATTAACTCCAATATAATTTCCTTGAATTGTTGCATTGTTGGAGCCTGATTCAATAAAGATACCTCTCTGATTGGTATTTCCGGAAATAATATTTCTAGTATTAGCACCCCCAGTACCTCCAATAGTACAACCAGTAGAAGCAGATATGTCTATCGCATTACCAGTATTGGGGATAGCTCCTGTTCCTGATGCATTGGTTCCTATATAGTTACCTATAATTTGTGCACTATTCGAACTTGTCTGAATATAAATTCCCTTTTGTGAGTTCCCTGAAATTACATTTCTTGTACTAATTCCAGATATACCACCAATAACACAATTGGCAGCATTCGATGATAGATTTATACCAACCTGCATTATCCTACCTGCAACAGTTCCTGTACCTGCTGAATTAATTCCTATGTAGTTACCGTAAATATTATGGCCAGTACTATTAGTTACTTTTATACCACTGGTTGAGTTATTTCCATAAATTACCAGACCTTTTATAGTACTTCCAGTTGAACCTGCGTTCAGTTGAAAAACATCTATATTACCAGTGCTGCAATTAATCTCAATCAGCATAGTACCCGGGGAGGCACCTGTTTGGGTAAACCCGTCTATCACTACCGGATCAGTAATAGCCAAAGTGGCGGTAGTAGTAATAACATAAGGTCCCGCCGCAATATTAAAATTAATATTATCAGTCACGCCAGTGTTTGCATTGGCCAGCCTAATACATTTTCTTAATGAGTTAGTACCATCTCCTGCGGTGTATGCGGCGGCGTTATCTGTATCGAGTATATTGTCAACTAGATATATATTTCCATAAGAAATTCCAGCCAACAATAAGAGGTGCAACGATACAAAGAATTTAACGAAGTGTAATTTTCTTTTCATAAACTTACTATATATGATCTTTTATTTTTTGGTTATTCCGCGATAAGAACTTTTTGTCTTATCGAACTTCCATTCTCTGAAGCGCAAACAATATAAACTGCATCAGGAAGATTGTTGAGTTTTATTTTATACTTATTTATTCCGCCGTTGACTTCTACTTTGCCGGTTGCCACTGTTACGCCCGTCATGGAGAATACCTGATATGAGATTTCATTATTTTCGCCGACAGGGGATACGAGAGTAAATCCATCATTGGCGGGAATTATTGAGAATTTGTTTCCGTTAAAATCTAAGTTGTTTATTTTGCTGAAAGAAAATTTTCCGTCGTTGTCAACCTGCTTTAATCTATAATAATTTTCTCCAACCGAAGGACTATTATCCATGGCAGAATAATTGATGATCATGTTGGAATTTCCATACCCAGCAATGGTTGCGATCGTTTCGAAATTTATACCGTCTGCGCTGCGTTGTAATTCGAAACGGTTATTATTTCTTTCTGAAGCAGTTGACCAGGCAAGCGAAACACTATGATCATCATTTTTAGTTGCTGAGAAAGAAATCAGTTCTACAGGAAGTGGTGTTGTACATGGAGTAAATTGGGAAGTGCTACCCGCCACTGTTGTTTGTGTGGCCGTAACGGAAGCCGCAGCTGCGATGCTCAACCCAAGGTTGTGAGTCAACGACCATACACCTCCCGCAACAGTAGTTGTTCCGACATAGATCTCTCCTTCGCAGTCACACTTCACTCCACCGTCTGCTTTCACGTTTCTGTAAACATGAATGATATTGCCATTTATAGTACTTGTGCCATTGATGCTATTTGCCGTGGACGATAAGATGACCGGGGCAGGCACAGATTCGTTTGCTGTTCCCGCTAAAGTTATTCCAGGTCCTTTATTACAAAAAATACTATTGAAGGTAATGGTGTTTTTCTGACTGGCAGCCTCCAAATAAACTCCTGAACTACCATTATTGAAAGCAATTATATTTGCATTCGAAAGGAGTCCGCCGGCCGTATCTGTGACGGAAGCACCGGCATAGTGCAGGCCATCATTGGTGTTACCAAAATCTATTGTTCCGGTAATATCTGTCCCGATCTTGTTGTTTGTAACTTTAACGTTGCTGACAGCTGATAATATAATTCCATAGGATCCATTCTTGGAGACAATATTTTGGTCAATTGTAACATTATTGACATTGTTGTTAAGATATATTCCACTTCCTGCATTACCTCTTGCGACGGTTCCGGTGCTGTCGGTCCCGATATAATTATTGATAATTTTATGGTTGGAAATATTATTGTCAATTGAAATTCCGTGGTGGCTGTTTCCGGTACCATTCGAAGATATGATATTTCTTTCCAGGGCTGTATATCCTCCAATGGTAGCATTACTTGCCGTGTTGCCTGCAATCTGAATACCCATTGATTTGTTTCCAATAGCAGTTAAACCGTCACTTCCTAATCCTATAAAATTTCCTTTAATGATGATTCCAGAGGAAGTTCCATCAACGGTAATACCTACTATGGCATTCCCTACAACAAGATTTCTGGTTCCTGCAGTTGTTCCGCCAATCACAACATTCGCTGAGTTGGAAACATGGATCCCATTCTGTAAGCCTCCTCTGTTTAAAAGTCCGGATGCATCAGTACCTATATAATTATTCACGACGGTAACTCTGGGTGAGGTTACAAGCTGTATTCCCTGATTACCCGAACCTGCTATAAGATTTCTTTCAATTAAGGAAGTGCCGCCTATGACACCATCGTCACATGTTAAACATTCGATGCCATGCGCCATGTTTTGAAGAAAGGTGACACCGTCTGCTCCAAGTCCTATAATATTCCCCTTAATGGTTGGCCTTGGTGTAACATTAAAAATGGAAAAACCATCCGCTCCTGTAAAACCTCCATTCTCCCCATTTCCGGAACTTATATTTCCTGCTCCGGCAACACTTCCACCAATTCTTATATCGCTGCTGCCGACGACTGTAATTCCGGCGTCATAATTACCATATAAAGCCTGATTTCCTGTTGCCATATCCACCCCGATCCAGTTACCTTCGAATATGATACTATCCGCATGATCTGCATACGCGCCGAATTTTCCATTGCAGGAAAAATAATTTCTTTCAGCAGCTGTAAGGCCGCCTATCTGGGCATGGCCCCCACTAGTATAATTGATACTAATACCTGACATACCATTGCCGAGTTTAGTGGTACCATTCGCACCCATTCCGCAAATATTTCCTTTTATAACAGGGTACTTGCAGGTATTAAAATAAGCTCCATCCTGAGTGTTGGCAGAAATTATGTTTCTTTCACTAAGAGTGTTGCCTCCTACGCGAGTATTGTGGCTGCTGCTGTAACCCTCAATACCATAGTGGTTATTACCAAGCGCCGCATTGCCAGTATAATCAGTACCAATATAATTGTTGATGATAACTGTTCCGGTGCTGCTTTCAATGCGAATTCCATCCTGAGTGGCGCCAGAAATAATGTTGCGGTCTATTTGTCCGCCGGTTCCGCCTATATAACAGCTATTGGAAGATTTAATATGGATGCAATCTGTAAGTCTTGATGTTGCAAGGGCAGTACCTGCTCTTGTGATTCCTATGTAATTTCCTGTTACTACATGGCCATTGCTACTCTCAAGATAAATTCCTGTTGTTCCGCCACTTATTACAAGGCCTCGGATTGTGCTTCCACCTGAATTAGTGCTAAAATCAAAACCGTTACATCCTGCAGGAGAGATTACTTCAATCATAAGATTCCCTGCGCTTGCCCCCGGATCGCTGTAACCATCAATGATTAATTGTCCTGTTATTTGTGGCAGACAGGTAGCTAAAGTAATAGTGGTCGGTACTCCAAAGTTGAAATTTATAATATCAGCCCCGGCAGCTCCATTGGCACTGATAATACATTGTCTTAATGTGTTTGCTCCTGCATCCGCATTGCTGCTCACGGTGAAAGTGGCTGACTTTGCATTTTGGATTAATAACAGTTGAGCCAGAATTAATAGAGAAAGGCCAACAAGCTTAATTAAGAATGATAAATTTCTCATATTTTTTTTTGTTATACCAAGTATACGGCAGCTTGACTGTTTTGTAACCAAAAAAAAATGGATTTCTATTTAACTAAGCCTGTATTTACTAATAAACCACATTCTGTTTTTACACTTAAAACCCTAAAAAAACACTTAAATAGCCTGGAAATAAACACATCACTATATAAGATTACAATTACTTAGCACGATATATTTATTTTATTAATTGGAGTAAATTTTTACATCTGGAGGACAAATAAAGATAAGGAAGCATGTTATTCATCTGATCTTAAAATGAGTACTTTTAAGCCTTATTACCAGGTTTACTATATTTATTGTCTTTAACATTTTACATTTCAGGGGCAACATGAAAACTTAAGGGGAAACAGTTTAAACCTGGCCGCCCATTATATAGCCCGGCCTTTAAAAGCTGGGCTATATAATGGCCTTTTCTATATCAATAAGATAGGTCATTTATTTCTACGTAAACATTAAGCAGGGGAACTGTGTATTTAGGAAAAGACTGTTTATGAAAATTAATTCACAATTATTATAGTATAGGTATACAGACAGCCTATAATTTCATTTAAACCTATAACTTTACTTTTTCATCATTTCATCAACAATGAGTTTATTTTTGCGGGGTATTTTTCTTTTTGTGTTTGTTCTTACTGCCTGCCGGCTTCAAAAACCCATTAAATATGATCCGAAAGAGCTGGGAATAGAAGACAACTGTCAGCCTTCCAAAGCTACTTATTTTTACGATTCCCTGCTCACTCCAAAATATCTTCAAACAGAAGTTGCTGACAGTAATACGATTAAAAGATTTTCTTTAAGAGCGAGGAATATCAGTATATCTATTGGTGCGATGCATTCTCTTAATAGATTTACCTTACTTGAGCCCCTTGCACATCAAGGGTCAGATAGCGCCAAACTTGCATTGCTGTTTGTAAGGCAGGAGATAGATGAAAGGCTGAGTCTGGCTTTGCTGGATGTTTCAACAGTGCAGGCTGAAATAGATTGTGAAAAAGAAAGGGCCATGCAGCTCCGGAATTATCTGACTCAGATGACCAATAAGCGTGTGAAAATTCTTAAC
Organism: Cytophagaceae bacterium; assembly: GCA_035568055.1. GTDB lineage: Bacteria > Bacteroidota > Bacteroidia > Cytophagales > Cytophagaceae > DATMOV01. The sequence continues at coordinate 4,482 of DATMOV010000295.1, read as the reverse complement.
ATAGGTTCAATAGTGGTAGGTGCAGTGGGCACTTTAATTTCCAGCGCCATTTCTTTGAATGATCCCGCGGCCAATATACCTATTCAGGAAGCCTCCATCCTTGGAGCTGTGGCTGGCGGTTATCTTGCATTAAGGCAGATATTTATTCGAAGATCCGCCTTCTTCGCTCATCCGCGTAATCATTTGAGAGAAATATGGGAAAACCCTTCCAGACCAATTGCATTTCCTCCCAATGTCTGGCATTTTATGACTAAGGAGTTTCCCCTGGATGGCAGGAATCTTAGCAGAAGACAACTGCTATTAAATGAGTTTCGGGAAATAAGGATTTTGGGGAAAGATTCCACCGACCGTCAGGAACGCATTAAATTGTTTTTTGGCGACGGTGGTGAATATAATGTTGAACACCTTTCCAACCGGATCAATATGCTGGAATTGCTCGAAACGGAAATAAATCTTATGAAATACGATTTGAAAAGGCTTCATCAGGAAGTGCTTCTTTCTAATATTGAGCGTTAAAAAAGTCAGGTCAAAAAAAAGCGTTATCAAATTCGCTTCTCCAATCGAAAACCCCTAACAATCCGCTGGTATTTACCACATTTTATAATTTTTTCTTTCCTCATTCCCTTAATTTACATTCCTTGTATTCGGAAATTTTGTTTTTCACATGACGCGTTTCAATTACTCTCAAACCTCATAAACAATTCTCAAATTGGCCTTGTTGAATTTACATAGGTTAAAAAAAGTGAGGTAGAATATGAAAATCAGATATAGTATAGCAGCAGGTTTGTTCGCGATGAGTGTAGGAGCTACAACGTTCGCGCAGGACAATAATAACGTAAATAATGATAATCCTTCATCGAGAAGTAATATGGATCAGAACGGCGACTATTCGGATATGCAACGGCAAAACCCTGATACCGGAAGAAGCAATGGGAACAAATACGATGGAACTTATCAGTATAATAATAAAGTAAACGCTGATAATTCCGATCAAAATGGTATCAGCGCTTCTGCCAGAAACAGGATGCAAAGAAGCAGAATTTCGGGCGGAAGCCCGGACGATTCAAAATTTCTTGGTGACAGTTCCAAAAAGAGCGGAAGCTATTCTAATAAGAACACGAAATCTTCCACTGAGAAAACAGGAACGATGAAAAATAAGAATATTGTTCAGAAACCAGGCATGAAGAAAAATACGGGGAATAAATCCATGCAAAAGACTGGTACTTCTGACAAAAATAAAAGCATGAATCAATCCGATAAGGATATGAATAATTCTTCTTCTCAGCCAAAGAAGAATTCAATTGAACCAAGCTACTAAGTAAAATAGGGGAGCATGAATCGCATAGGAAGGTAGCCCTATTCAGGCTACCTTTTTTTCCGTTGTTCTTGTCAATATTGACTATTCTGGATGACCTCTTCCATTGATCTGGTATTCCCAATTTTATCGGATTAGCTAATCCTTATTCATAGATCCCGATAAAAAAAGAAGATTCTGACCTTTCGATCAAAACCTTCTGGGTTTATTCTTCAACTGATCCCTTCAGTTCTCTCTTACATTCCAGTATTCAGTCCCTGCGTACCTAAACCCATTATATAAACATCGATGGAAAATATTTAGTGCGATAAAAATTAAATTCATGCTGAAAAGATAAATAAGGGAGTGCAAAAATTTCTAAAAAATATTTTTTGCATTTTACTGTTAAAAATGAAAACTAAATTAAGAAAATAATGATTTTGCGGATTTATTTTAACACCCACACGCTTACCTTTTTACAGTAAAAGATATTAATATTGTACTTATTTAAATTTAACAATGTTCAAGATTGTTTATTTGGAAATTCTTTTAGTGTTTTTTAGCTCATGCAGCATGTTACACAGCAGCCGGAACAGCTCTGGTTCTGTCATCAAAGGAGTAAATGTAAAGGAGGCGCAAAAAATTCAAAAAGAAAATTATAAAAATTACACCAATTCTTATAATTACAAAATGCAACAGGAAGTGGATAGAAGGCATAAAGACGAACTTCGCCGATCAAAATTTGTACATAAGAACAAAGCTCTATAGAAACCTATTTCTATTAATCCCATCAAGATTATTTTATCGCTGATTTTTAAATTTTAAAAATATAAGGACTGCTTTCTCCATTCTATCTATTCGCATATTTCAAATCACCACTTTAAAAAATGACTTTCGCTTTATTATTGTAAGCCTGCCGGTGTCCACAAAATTATTAGAGATAAATCTGTAAACATAAACTCCCGGCTGAAACCCAAGTGTATTTACAGGAATCCAATAAATACCTGGAGTTTGCTCCTGCTGAATCAATGATTGAATAATCTCTCCGTCCATATTCATGATTTCAATTTTTACAGAAGCCGCGACATTTAAAGAATATGAAATATTACTTACCTCTGAAGCAGGGTTAGGAAAATTTCCTGCCAGATCAAAATCATGTGAATATGAATTAACCCCTGTAACCACTGTAGAATTTATTCAATATTTCTCCAGCCATCCTTCAGCGAATGGTATCCATAACGGACTGCTGCTTACGTCTTCTCCAGCAATCAGGTATCGACCTGGTACAATGAAAAGCAACATGGAATGTTCACCTGTTTTTTCCTGAAAGCGATTAAAGATAAAAATGCTGATTACAATAAGGACAATCAGCTGAGCTTCGAAGAGATTTTCAGCTATGAACGGATAACTCAGAAGGAGTTCCTTACACAACGAGAAAAATGTATGGCATTGACCAGCTTCCAACCTTGCAGGGAGAAGGAGCTGACAGGATCTTCGTAAAGTTTTAAGAATACAGAGGGGACTACTCTATGGCCGGCAGACTGACAAGAATAGTAGTTCCCTCATTTACTTCAGAATGAATGATTACTCTGCCATGGTGCAGGTTTATGATCTGCTCCGTCAATGATAAGCCCATACCTGAACCTTTAAATGTACGGGCATTTTCTCCACGGTAAAAAGTTTGAAAAACTTTTTGCAGCTCTTTGTAAGGAATGCCAATACCCTGATCCGAAATATCTATATCGATAAATCCTTTTTCGGCATGTAGCAGGCAAGAAACAGGTTTGCTGTTAGAATATTTACAAGCATTTTCAAATAGATTTATAAAGACAATTCTTAGAAGCTGCGCGTTTCCTTTCACGAGAAAGCCAGAACTGTGCTCAGGCATTTGCCCATAATCTACTTTTATTGAAGCTTCAGGGTACAAATGGTTCACTTCTGAAACTACATTAAGCACCAGCTCATCAATCTGAACAATTTCTTTGATCAGCTTTTCATTTTGAAAATCTGTTTTTGCCAGATTGAGAAGCTCGGTAATAAGAAGGTCTATGCGTTCTGTTTCTTTATAAACTGTATCAAGTGTCTGGATATATTCCTCCTGGGTCCTGGGTTTGTTTAAGGTTACCTCGAGTTGTCCGAGTATAGCTGTTATTGGATTTTTGAGTTCGTGGGATGCATTGTTAACAAAATTCTTCTGCCCCTCAAAATCTTTCTCAAGACGGTCAAGCATTTTATTAAAGGTGATCGAAAGCTGAGCAAGCTCATCTTTCCCATTCCCCTGATCAATACGCAGGCTGAGGTTTGAAGGCCGGATGTCGTTCACTTCTTTCACTATTTGGGTAATTGGTTTGAGTACCTGCCTTGCAAAAATATTGCCCACGATTATAACAAGGATAATACTTAAGAAAAAACCAAGGATCAGGTCTTCTATCAATGTTTCCATTTTGGCAATTCCATATTTGTCAATAGCGGAAACAATGATCACGAATTCACCCTGGTTATCCTTATAAAATATTCCCACTGACTGCCTGTTACCGTCTCTGAATTCAACATATTTTTTGTTCCGTATCTTATCCAGGATTTTTGCGGAATAAAAAAGGCTATCTGATCTATTCTCTTCATCGACAAAGTGCAGTTTATTATCCTTATCATAGATCTCAATAACCTCGTGCTGCATTTTATTCAGCAAATGATTGTTTCTAACCTTGCTTAATATCTGATGCTCCAGTTCATCCTTCTCAAAATGCATCTGGGCTGTAAGATCAGCTTTCTCTCTGAGGCGGCTGTAAAAAATCTCCTCCGTATATATATGAGAAAAAGTGTATACAAATATACTGAGGGCTAAAAGGATGGCCGCTGTGAGAATGCTGTAAATGAAAATGATCTTATACCTTATTTTCATTCCGATAGATGATCTTCTTTAAGAACATAGCCCATTCCGATGACTGTATGAATGAGCTTGGAAGAAAAGCCTTTGTCAATTTTATTGCGGAGATAATTGATATAGACATCTACTACATTCGTACCCATATCGAAATCCACTTCCCATACATTGTCAAGGATTTGGACACGGGAAAGAATCCTGCCTTTATTTTTTACAAAATATTCAAGCAGAGAAAATTCCTTGGAGGTAAGTGTAATAGGCTTGCCTGCCCTCTTCACTGTTTTGTAGTCTAAGTCTACTTCCA